>CAZFVV010000044.1:0-38719 GCA_964522165.1 uncultured Calditrichaceae bacterium | reverse complement strand
CGGCAATGCGCCATAATCAAAGCCTGGCAGGCCAGGCGGTTTTCCAGCATAACTGAGGATGATTATGCGAGCCTTTTTTCGGATAAGTTTTTGGGCGCTGCTCTCTGCCGGCGCCGCTTTCTCTCAGCAAGTCGATCTGCGCCTGGAGGTCATCACCCACTTAAATACCGCTTCGCAGTTTTGGGTGGAAAATGATACGATTATTGCCGCAACCAGCGGGGGATTGTTGATCTACGATCTGGCCAGGAACCAGAGCCACTCCTTCACCTGTGCGGACGGCATTTACGATCATTACCTGAATACCGCCGCCCGGGGCAAGGACGGTTTGCTGATCCTCGGCTCTCTCAGCGGAAACCTTGCTTTTTTGAACCCCGGCAATGGCGGGGTGAGCAACGACGAAAATTTGAAGGGCACGGAAATCATTGATATTGCAGCGATTGAAGACACCCTGTGGGTGCTTTCCAAAAATTTTGTCTCTGCTTACCTGTACGACTCGGAAAAGCAGAAATACCAGTTTCGTGAATCCTACCAGTCCTTTGGCGCTCCCGTGGGTGATTTCCGGGCTATCGAATACGCGAATGGCCGCATCTGGCTGGCGAATGACGCCGGGCTGCTGAGCGCCCCGGGCAATTTTCTGAAATATAACCTCTACGCCGCTTCCAACTGGCGCCTGCAAACCACTCTCAACGGGCTGCCGGGCAACACTATCACCGACATCGCCAAAACCGAAACGCCGGCGGCGCTCTACCTGGCCACCAACCGGGGGTTGTCGGTCTATGACTTCAACACCTTTACCAATATCATTGCCGGTTTGTTAGTACAGGGGTTAACGGAAGTCGCGGTGCGCAACGGGGTAGTTCATGTAGCGGATGCCCGGCGGGTTTACCGGCTCCAAAATAACCAGTTTGAACGTTTATTTACCCTGGCAACGGCCGATATTACCGACCTCTCCATCGCCGCCGGGGCGGACATCTGGGTATCTACCGTGAAAAGAGGGCTTTACAATCTCACCCAATCGCGGCAGTTGTTAATTGACGGCCCCCTGGATAACTACACCGGGGAAGTGTACATGGACAGTCGCCGCCAACTCTGGTGCAGCGGCGGCATCCTGGGGGATGAAAAAGTCAAAGGCGTTTTTGTGCAGACTTCTCGCGGGTGGCAGAATTATTACTTCACCGGGGGAAACAATAACCGTTATTACAACTTTAATTCCAGCAACCCCATCTTCGAGGACGCCGGGCATAATATCTGGATCGGCTCCTGGGGCGGGGGGCTGGTGGTTTTTGACGAGGAGATGAACATTCACCCGATCAATAACCTCACCGATCCGGGGCAGGTGTGGATCAGCTCCGTGGAATCGGAAGATACCATCACCATTCAAACTGCGCCGGAGCTCCAAACCATCGTTTACCCGGCGGTCTCCACCTCCGATTATGTGGTGATAACGGATATTCGTTACGATACGCAGCGACAATCCATCTGGCTGTTGAATTACTTGCCCAACAGCCTTGCCCCGCTCATCGAATACACCGCGAACCGTTTTGATGAGCGAGCCTTGAACCCTAATTCCTGGAAGCACTTTTCCGGCGCTTTCAGCAAAAATGAATTGAATAAAATCACCCAGGATCCTTTCGGCGACCTGTGGATCTCCTCCACCGAGGGAGTGTTCCAGGTGCGCATGAAAGGCGACACCCTTTTAGGCCCGCAGCGCTACCAGGAGAGCGATAACCTGAAAATCAATGCCACCACCGCCATTGCCGGGGACCAGGACGGCTACGTGTGGGTCGGCACCAAATCCGGCCTGAACGCCATCCTGAACCAGGTGGTTTATGATTTCCGTGAGACCTACCAGCCCATCGGTTTGAAAATCAATGACATTTTCGTGGATTCCCGGAATAATAAATGGTTTGCCACCGACCGGGGGGTCAGCATCCTGAAATCCAGCGGCTCGCCTTTCGATCCTACCAGTTGGATCGACATTGTGCCTCCCAATAGCAGCATCGCGCCGGAACAATTGGCCCTGAGAGCGAACGTATTCGTGGAAAGCCTCCCCTCGGAAGTAATCCACAGCGTGTTTTTGGATGACGCCACCGGCGACGTGTACATGGGAAGCGTTTCCGGTATCGCCATCATTCGCAACAACCCCTTTACCTCTCCCTTCCAGGATTATGCCCAGCTTAAAGTGGGACCGAATCCCTTCATTTTGGGGGATGGCTCCAACACCCCGTTCACTTTTTACAACCTGGCCCCGGGCAGCGAAGTCAAGATTCTCAATATTAACGGGCAGTTGGTGCGCACCCTGGATCCCAAAAATTTCAATGAAAACAAGGGAGCGATGGCGCAGTGGGACGGGCGCACCCAGGAAGGAAAATACGTGGCGACCGGGGTGTACCTATTCCTGATCTCCAATGAAGAAGGGCAAGATAGCGCGGGAAAAATCCTGGTGGTCAGGAAGTAGCGCCTTCGCTCAGGCAGCTTCATCGATGCGGAGCGTAATGCGTAAATTTACTTATTACGTATTACGTGGAAGCAATCCGTTATCGAACATCCAGTATTCTGCACCCGGCATCTCATAATGATGAAATCCAAAGCGATTCTGGTCGATTCCCTTTTCCTGGTTTTCGTGTCCGGGTTGGTTTTTTATGGGTCGCTGGATATTTACTTTCTCAGCGAAAATATCGGCCACATCAAAACCGCTTCGGAAAATTTCCCGGAGCTGGCCTTTACCAATTATTATTTCCGCCCGCTCTATGCGCTTTCGCTGCGACTGGATCATGGGATATGGGGGGCGGAACCCGCCGGCTATCATCTCACCAATCTGCTGCTGCACACCCTGAACACCCTCCTGGCTTATTTATTGGGGCGCCAAATTTTGAAAAACCGCTTTGCGGCCCTGATCGGCGCGTTTTTCTTTTTGCTGCATCCCATTCACAGCCTTTCCATTTTCTGGATATCCGGCAGAACCGATATGCTCTGCGCGGCATTTTATCTCTCCGGCTTGATCGCGTTTATCCGCTATTATCAGAGAAAAGAACCGACCTTTCAGGCGCTGGGGGCGGGCTTGTTCGCCCTCTCCATGCTTGCCAAGGAGATGGCGCTCTCCCTTCCCCTCGTCATCATCGCCTATGTGCTGGTATTCGATGCTTCCCCGCTCAAAGACCGGGCGCTGAAAAGCCTCCGGATGAGCGCTCCCTATTTTCTGATTCTGCTGGTATTTATCCTGGTGAGAATCATTTTCGTTTCCGGGGAGATTATTTCTTCCAGGGACCACGCCGCCCTCGCCCCGCTTCAATTGGTGAAAAACAGCGCCGCCTACCTGGGACTGCTGGCCATTCCCGGGGGGCACATCGAAATTGCCCGATTTTTGAAATCCCACCCGGCGCTGTTCATCATCCTTTCCCTTGCCGGCCTGGTAATTTTCCTGTTCTTCCTGAACCGGGTTCGCAAGTCCCCTCCCCTGCTCTTTTGCACCCTTTTTATCCTTATAACCTTGCTGCCGGTGCTGCGGCTGATGATGCGCTGGTATCTCTACATTCCCTCGCTGGGATTTTGCCTGGCGCTGGGATATGCGCTCCAGCGCCTGAAAGAAGCGAAGCGGGGCGGGGCGCGATTATCGTACTTGCTGGCCGGCTTGATCTTTTTCGGCTACGCTTTCTTCATTTTTCAAGAACAGAATCGCTGGGTGCGGGCCGGGCAGTTGTCGCGGGAATTCAGCGAAAAGCTCTGCCGGGCGATTATCGAGCTGCAGATGCAAAAATGCCTCCTGCTGAGCCTGCCCGGCGAGCTGGAAGAGACCCCGGTGATGCTGCACGGGGTTAACGCTTTTATCAATTTCCGGCTCGCGCAGGATTTCGGGCATCCCGGCGGGGTGGAAATTACCCCCGCGTCTTTCATCTCGTTGCGGAAAGAAACCGACCTGGACCGGTTGATCGTCGGGAAAGCGCGCCCCGGGGAGTACCTGCTTTCGCTGGAGCTTAGCGAATCTTTCTTTGTTTTTCCTTCCCGTAGCGATATTTCCCTGCGGAAATCCGGTTTGCAAGAGGGATTGCTGCTGCAAGAAACGGCATTCACCCTGCGCATCGAAAGCCTGAACCGCGATCGCGAGGCTGCCAAACTGCACGTGGCCGTCACGGAGCCAGGGTTGCCGGTGCTGTATTATTTGAACGGAAATTTCTACCTGGAAAATAATATTTTCGGGGAAGGCGATTCGGGGGAGTGATCCCTGGTCCTGCCAGAAGGCTGAGTGGGAAGTGGAGTGTGAGAAGTAAAAAGGAAAAAGGCAAAAGGAGAGTCCCCTTCTCACTTGCCACTTCTTACTTCTCACTTCTTACTTCTTACTTCCAACTTTTTTATGATTTATGTTTTCGAGATTGAAAAATAAGAAAAAATTGTTTACTTTCCAGTACTTTAAATTGTGATTGATTAAGTTACAGCGCAGGTTAGCGAAACTGAAGATGCTTTATCTCCCGTAAATCCGCCTCTCCACGGAGGAATAATGCGGCTGACCATCATCGTAGTCTTATTCATTGCGTATGTTATTTTCCTGATTTTTTTGTTTGTGAAGATCGGCGAGCAGGACACCCCGAGAATCGCGGAACCCTTCATCGAAGACAGTTTGTTAGTTCAAACCAGCGAGGCCGATAATTTGCTGGCAGAGTTCATGCTGGCTTTCAATCAGGGGGATTATGACCGCGCCCGCCAGATTGCCGCCACGCTGCAAGAAAAATATCCCGGCAGCCCCCAGGCGGAGAAAGCCGCCCAGATGCTGGCCGGCCTGAAGCCGGAAACCCCTCAACCGGTCGCGTATAAAACCCCGACAAGTTCCAAACCTAAAACTGCGCCTGCAACCCCGGCAACCCGCCCGACCACTACTTCCCGGGAACAACCGGCCGGCAAACCGCAAATCGAGGATTTGAGCGCCAAAATCCAGGAAAACGAAGCCCGGCTGCAGGATGCGCTCTCCCGGATGCGCAAAGAGCGCGATGATCGCCAGGGCATTACCTGGTATTTCAATAAGAACGTTTCCCACTACGTCTATAAAAACAGCTTCGAAGCCTATATCGGCCAGAGCGACGCCGGGGAAGTTTGGCTGCGTTTGCGGATTTATTTCACCGGGGAAAATCCCCTCAACATCAATTCCTACCAGGTTTACGCGGACGACCGGGAATACTCCATCTCCACGCTCTACGGGAACATGGAACAGGGAAGCGGCCCGCGCGGCTATTGGGAATGGTACGACATGCAGGTATCTCCCAAAGAGATGAAAGTGATCAACGAAGTGATGATAGCGAACCGCAACGCTGTTCGCTATATCGGGTCCAAGGGCATTTGGGAGCGCGCCATGACCGAGGGCGAAAAATTGCGCCTCACTCACGTGATGGAAGCCTACAACGCCCTGCTCATCCAAAAAGAACTGCTCTCCGCCAACGTCGTTCCGAGAAATTAGTTGGATGGTTGGATGGTTAAATGGTTAGATGGCTGGAGGATTATTCAACTATCTCTCTACCTTGCACTTTATGTAAATGGATCGTTTGATTGAGAATGTCATGCCCGAATGTTTTAATCGGGCATCCATTTGGGCCTGATAAGTGAATTCCCGCTAAAAACATGCGGAAATGACAAAAGTGCACGGTAGCAAATTTCAATTATCACAGCCCGGCACTCTGTCAATACATTTTTCGTTTAATCATAGATCGGCAATTCCCCTCCATTTTCCGCGATGAAAAAAACCGCCCTTTTGATCGGCTACAATGTTGTTGCCGTTATTTTCCTGTTCCTACTATCCGAATTGGCCGTTCGCCTGTTCATCCCCCGAATTAAACCCCAGGGAACCACCCGGGCCATCATTGCCGACAGCTTGTATGGTTCGAGCTACGGGCTTAAGCCGCAGAGCGCGGGAGAGAGCCACGGCGCCCCGGTGGCGGTGGATCGCTATGGGTTCAGGAAATGCGGCGGCAAAGAGGGAGATTCGACTTTTACGGGAATCGTGCAATTCGGCATTGCTTCATTGAATATCCTCAATCCCTCCACCAGCGGCTATCACGTCAAGAATTACCGGGACGTTTTTATCGCCCTGGTAACCGAGGGAAGGTATAATTTGAACATCAAGCGCGTAACGATTTTTTGGTGCTTGAACGACGTTTATACCAACGTGCCCTTTGATGAAATACCCGGGGGCAAAATTCGTTATATTTTCTCCGATTTTTTAACCTTTGTCAGAAACCATAGCAGGTTGTATCACTTTCTTAAAAGTCTCCTGTTTGATCGCCCCAAAAGTTACTACCTGTTTGACAAACAATTTTATGATCGCGAGAACCCGGAATTTCAACGCGCCGTCGAAACCATCATCGAAATATCCGGCTCATGCCGGGAACGGGGTATTTTGTTCGACCTGGTTTTGCTGCCTTATGAATATCAATTGAGAACGGGGGATTTTGCGCCCCAGGATCTCATGGAAGAGGTTCTTGGGAATCCATGGCTTCGCCACAGGAATACTGGAATTCGGGTTTGGAGACCGTTTCAAACCGGTGCAGAAAAATACCCAGATTCCAAAGCGTTTTTCCTGTAGGGCGATGGCGTCCACTTATCTACCTACGGGAACCGGCGGCTGGCTGAATTTTTGATGGCGCAGTTAAATACCCGGTAAAAGAGTGATGGTTATTGGTAGCGTGGTGAGTAATGATTGCCACAAGCGTGGCTTTTTTCAAACCGGTTTTTAGAATAAGAAGGGAATAAACAAGCGGGTGCGTTTCATATAGCGCTGGTAAGCGGCGCCGAAATAGCGAATATTTTCTCTCTCCTCTATTTTGGCGGTGGCAAGCAGAAAGAGCGTCGCCCCGCCGGCGAGGATGCTCCCGATTGTTGAGGGAGCTTTGAGGAATGCTCCCCAGGCCAGGAATAGCAGCGAGCTGTAGAGAGGGTGGCGAATGTATTTGAATATCCCTTCCGCCACCAATACCGTGGTTTTTTCAAATTCCAGTTCAGGGGCATTCTCCGCCTTCCGCAAGCCCGGTTTACCCAGGCGGCGCAGGCGGTAAGCGCCTTCAACGACCAGGAAAATCGAGATTATTAGCAGCAGCCAGGAAACAAGCTGGCGGAAGGAAAAGGGATCACGAAACCAATCCTGCGCGTTGAGCAGCGCCAGGGCAAGAATGCATTCCCAGGCAAAGAAACGGTAGAAACCGTGAGAGCGGGGGGCGCGCAGCGAAGCTCGCGATATATAAATAAGTGCGGCAGATACTACGGCAAAAATGCTCAGCTTGAACATTTTCCCTCTTAAGCGGCTGGCGCCGTTTTAGACCAGCGCAGCCTTTGCAATTTCTTGAACAGCGGTATCAGCGCCAGCCCCAGCGCTATTCCTAACAACCAGCCTCCGGCCACGTCCGAGGGATAGTGTACCCCCACGTAAATGCGGGAAAAACCGATCAAAAACGTCAAGACCACCCAAAAAGCACTCCAGCGCCGGTAAGCGTAGCTCATCAGGGTGGCAATGACCGCGGCGTTGGCGGCGTGGGAAGAGGGAAACCCATAGCGGCTGCCGCAATGCACCAGCAGCCGGAATCCTTCCAATTCTTTACAGGGGCGGAAGTGTTCCGTGAGCGGCTTCAGGATGCCAGCGGAGATTTGATCCGACAACACGATCCCTAAAATTACCAGCAGCGCCATAATCCGCCCCGCTTTCCCCCCCCGCCATACCAGCCAGGTAAATAAAATAGTGCCGGGCAGGTACCAGGTGTGCTTATCGGTAATCAGCACCATCAGAAAATCGAAAAAGGAATTTGCCAGCGCGAGGTTCAGGAAGAAGAACAGGCTGCGGTCGAGAGCACGAAGCGAAGAGAATAATTCGGTCATTGCGATAATGGTATCAGGTAGATTTTGGCTGATAGAAAAACCATTCCTCGATAGAATCAATATCTTTTAAATTTCCAATTGGAGTTGATTGTAAAAGGGCATTCCAGCATGCTCTTTCCCATTCAATAGTCGTCCATTTTTCTTTTTATTCTTCCCCCCCCATTGTTTAAAAAAGAAAGCAACCCCATTTAATTCACACTGTTTTTGAATATCAATGATCCATTCTTTCTTTATCGGCCTTGCTTTAGGGCCGGATTCCCCTCCCACGATTACCCAGTCAATTCCCGCTAAATTCAAGTTAGGCAAGGGTTCAAGCAGTGGTTCAAGAGATAAAAACTTTATTTTTGCATCAGTACATCTTAAATGATCAATCCGGTAACTATATTTCTGGTTTTCGACTGAAACACCCATCCAAATATTTTCTGTCCACTTTATTTTTGAACTCAACTCAACCAACCGCTCTGCTCGCTTGGTCAATACTTGAAAAATATGCTGGCGACAATCGTTCATCACTTTAAACACATCCTGCAAAAAAGATACTGGTATGCCTTCATGAAATAAATCACTCATTGAATTTACAAACACAATTTTCGGATTTTTCCATTGATAGGGTAAAGCCAATTGATCGGGATGCAGAGTAAGTTTAAACCCATTTTTATATTTCGTAACACCCATTCCCTGGAGTCTTTTGGATAGGACTTCCGCATAGCAGTATTTACAGCCTGGTGAAACCTTGCTACACCCGGTCACAGGGTTCCAGGTCATTTCAGTCCATTCTATTTTGGATTGTGCCATAAGTCATCTTTGCTTTTTTCGATGATTTGAGATGCAATTTTTAAGGCAACAGGGTTATTTGATGCAAACAAAAAATGATAGATAGACGTGTTCCTTGAATTCTTTAGTATCAACGGATTGGGAGAGATATGCTTCCAAATGGTACCTAATTGCTTTTTGTATAATTCTACAATCCCTTCAACCGGTTTTGATATCTTGTCTATTTTGGTTTCCATACCAAATAGCGTGAACTTTTCTCGTTTGGAATAAAAGAAGTCATAAATCTCCGTTATGGGCAATCCAAAAAAAGATTCGAGCTTTTTCTCATTTTTAATCTGTCCTGTTCGAGGAAGCAACCGGTTAATCGCGACCCCGGAAGGAATCAGGAGCCAAATATCGGATCTGGTATTTTTTAATTTTGCGATCATTTCCCATTCTACCTGCATTCCAAAAGGATCTAAAAAGATAAGTGCTGCATGTTTCTCCTTTTTTAAAGTATTGGCTAATTTTGGTATCTGCTCATTGCAATCTGCACATCGGGGAATAATTCTTTTGGGATCAATTTGGGTTATTTCTAATTTTAACTTATCGATCTCTGTTATGTTTTGGGGGGTTATATCCACAAAATAATACCAATCGAAGTGGTAAGGTTTCGGTAGCTCTAATACTCTTCGAACCGATCCTTTATATAAGATCAAATCATCAAAAGCCTTTTTTCCATATTCAAAATCAGGTAGTCTCCCTCTTGAGCGTTGCTATAGAGATTCGTATATTGGCACTCCCAAGGTATGTAGGAGAGCGATATGTCAAAATTTGCAAAAGTTGGCGATTTTTGTCTAAATGAGGAGTGTTCCGATTATGGTAAAGCTCAGAGCACTCAGCAGAAAAATATCAAGAAGTTTGGCAAGACCAGAGCCGGCAAACAACGATTTCGGTGTAAGAGTTGCAAGCAGACATTTACGGTGAGCAAAGGCACACTCTTTTACCGGCGTCGTACGGCTGATGAGGAGATTATCGAGAGCTTAGCTTTTGTAGCCGAAGGCACTCGCATCAGCAGTATTGCCAGAGCCAAAGGCCATAAGCAAGATACTATCCTGGCCTGGATTCGTGAGGCGGCTGAGCATGCTGAGGCTGTTGAAGAGGCGCTCATGAAAGACCACGAGATTAAGCGTGGCCAGATTGATGCTCTGTGGTCTTATGTAGGCCATAAAGGTGCCAAAAAAAATATTCGGAAAGCCAGGAAGAAGGCACCTTCTGGCGTTCGACTATGATTGATATGGATAGCCGTTTACGTGCCGCTCGCGGCTTTGGCAAAACCGAGACTCAGGCGAGCATCGAGGTATTCAAAACTCTCAAGCAACGCGGCCACCCGGATGGTCCTCCACCAACCATCTCTGATGGATGGGGCGGTATAGATGACGCTATGGTCGAAGTGTATGGCCGAATTCCTCAATACCGCGGCCAGGGGCGACCGCCGACTCACAAAAAGCCCCAGGCGGGTTGGCAGTATGTACAAATGGTCAAGCAACGTGATGAACAGGGTCGATTCCTGGGCACGGATATTCGCGTGATCTATGGAAATCAGAAAGAGGTCTTAGAATGGTTAGGAATATCCACTGCTTATATCGAACGCACTCACTTGACCATGCGCCATTTTAATAGTCGCTTGACTCGAAAGAGTCTGGCTTTCTCTAAGGAACTTCAGTTGCATAAGGCCGTCGCCGCCTGGGAAGACCTCTATTATAACCTCGGGCGAGCCCACAAATCGCTGAAAGTGGAAGTATTGGATCACCCCAAACGTCGTTGGATAGCCAGAACACCCGCAATGGCTGCTGGTCTTACTGACCACATTTGGACTGTCAAAGAACTATTAACTTCTCTGCCGCTTCCCAGCAGCAACACTTAAGAGGGAGACTACCCAAAATCAAACAGTAAATCTTTTTTAATTCTACTTTAAGACTTTGATATACTGACTCACAATTGCGATCCCTCTGTAGCCCTGAACATCCCCCCTGCCCCCCTTCAAAGGGGGGATTCCGGCGTGCGCAGCTTAAATTTCCCCCCTTTGAAGGGGGGCAAGGGGGGATGTCAAGAGCTTGATAAGTCTTCACTTTTGCTCTTTTCCCTCAAAGTCTTAAAGTAGAATTAAGACCCTTTTTGATTATCTCCGCAGCCCCCGCGAATCCATCAAAATAAATGGTTTTCCACTTTTTATGCTTATTGAGTATGGTTAAATACGCTTTCACATAATCAATAAAAGCTTCAAGTTTTTGCTCAGTCCACTTTCCGCCAAAATTCTTCATCCGTCTTCGCTCATTTTGCATTGAAGGTGAACAAATATACACTTCAAATATAACCTATAGAGAATTCACTTTCAATCTTTAATTTGTTTTCGAAACGAAAATTCCTATTTTTGCAGTGCTCCATAAAACTAAAGAGGTCTAATTGATCCCAGGCTTATTCAATTCCAAATTCTTCGACCAGCAGCTAACCGCTTCCGAACGCCGGCTGATAGCATCTCTCAACAGCCCCTTCAAAATCCAGGCGTTCTTAGATGAACTCACCTACAGCGCCGATCCTTTTTACCGCTGTCCCTTGCGAGTGCTGCGGGAACGCACCGCCCACTGCTTTGACGGGGCGCTGTTCGCCGCCGCGGCCCTGCGCCGCCTGGGTTTCCCGCCCCTGGTCCTGGATATGCTCCCCAACGAGCGCGACGACGACCACCTGCTGGCGCTGTTTAAAATTGAAGGACACTGGGGCGCCATCGCCAAATCCAATTTTAGCGGGCTGCGCTTTCGCGAGCCGGTTCACCGCACCCTGCGGGAGCTGGTGTTGTCCTATTTTGAGCAATACTACAACGTGGAAGGCGAAAAAACCCTCCGCGGATATACCCGCCCCCTGAACCTGACTGCTTACGACCGCTTCGGCTGGATGGTCAGCGACGAGCCGCTGGAAAGGGTCGCCGACCGCCTGGATAAAATTTCGCGTTACTGGCTGCTGAGCGAGCGAATGGTTGAGAATCTGGTCCCGGTAGATCGCAGAACTTACCAGGCCGGTATGTTAGGGGTCAACGAAAAGGGCCTGTTCCGCCCGGGCCAGGAAAAACCATAGCGAGAATCTGCGGGGCGATGCACGAAATCCCCAAAATCACGCCTCACGCTTCACGTTTTTTGGGAGCCTCAGAAATACTTCACCGTCAGCTCCAGAATCTTTTTCACCGTTTTGGTAAACGGCGGCAGCATTAACTGGATGGGCGTGAAACGGCTTTGCTTGAGCACCGCGCGCTCGTGGGAGAAAGCCCGGAAGCCGAAAAATCCGTGCGAATTGCCAAACCCGCTGTTGTTAACCCCCCCGAACGGCAGGTTGACGTGCAGAAAATGGAGCATCACGTCGTTGATGCAGGTTCCCCCGGCGGAGGTATGGGAAAGAATCCGGCGAATGTTCTTGCGGCTGCGGCTGAAAATGTACAGCGCCAGCGGTTTCGGCCCGGCGTTGATGGTATTCAATACCTCATCCAGGTTTTGGTAAGGGATCACCGGTAGCAGCGGGCCGAAAATCTCCTCTCTCATTACTGACATATCGGAAGTAACGCCGCTGAGCACCGTGGGGGCAAGGTAGCGACCCTGCGGGTCGCTTTTTCCACCGATCTCCACCTTTGCGCCTTGCAAAACTGCATCCTCAATCATTTTGACCAGCCGGGCGTGGTGCCGGTCGCTGATGATCCGGGCGTAGTCCGGGGTGGTGCGGCGGTCTTCTTCGGTTTTGCCGTAATACACCTGGATCTGCTGCTTGAACCGGGCGATGAACTCCGCATATTTGCCCTGGTGAATGAACATATAATCCGGGGCAATGCAGGCCTGCCCGTTGTTCAGGTATTTTCCCAGGGCGATTTTCTGCGCCGCTTCGCCGATGCGGGCGGTTTCGTCCACAATGACCGGGGATTTGCCCCCCAATTCCAAGGTGACGGTGGTAAGGTGCTCCGCAGCCGCTCTCATCACCACTTTGCCTACCTCCGGGCTGCCGGTAAAAAAGATATGGTCGAAAGGCTTTTTGAGCAGTTCGGCGGAAACCTCCTTATCGCCCTCGAAAAAAGCAACTTCCTCCTCCGGGAATAATTCCCGGGCCATTTCCTTCATCAACCGGGCAGTATTGGGAGAGTATTCCGACGGTTTGACCATGATGCAATTCCCTGCGGCGATGGCGGAAACCAGCGGCCCGTAGGTCAAATTAAAGGGGAAATTCCAGGGGGAAATAATCAGCACCACTCCCCGCGGCTCGTGACGGATATAGGAAGAGGTGGTCAGCGTCGCCAGGGTGGGGCGCACCTTCTTCAGCTTCATCCACTTTTTGAGATGGCGGATGGCATGTTTGATCTCCGTGGTCACCGCGTAGATTTCGGTGATGTCAACTTCCGGGAAAGGTTTCTGGAAATCGGCGTACAGGGCTTGATAAATGTGCTCTTTCCGGCGGTGAATCAGGTTCAACAAGGCTTTCAGTTTGGCAATCCGTTCCTTCGCGCCGGTATTGGCGATCTGGTAGCGATTGGCCTGCTGCATGGCGAAAATGCGATCAATCCGGTCATCGATTTTCGCCATCTCGGCCCGGGTCGCGGCAGCGACAGGGTTGCTCATGGCATTATCCTTTGGGTTCTTTCGATTTCCGATTGTGTTCAGGTGTTATGGTGGTTTCGTATCACGAATTCACCATAACACTATAACACCAGGACACTAAAACACTATTTCAGCGAGTATATTCTTTCAAAAATCCTTCGAAGATGGTGCGGTGGGATTCTTCATCGGCCAGCAGGCGCACGCACAAGTCCTGGGTAACGTAATCTTCCCCTTCGCACAGCCCGATGATCTTTTTATATTGAGTAATGGCATCTTTTTCCGCGTCGATGACCCCGCGGATGACGTGCACCACGTCGGTGGTGTCCGGGGTCGGCTGCAGGGACATTTGCCCGGATTTGAAAGCCATAGAGCCGGGGATGGTTCCGCCTAATTCCTTTACCCGTTTGGCGATTTGCTGCGCGTGGCCGATCTCGTCCTGGATTTCCGCGCCCAGGGATTTCTTGATCTCTTCCGCCCGCACCCCGTCCAAGTTGACTGAATGGGCGATGTAGTTCATTACCGTTTCGATCTCCGCCCAGTAGGATTTGATCAACCCATCGATGATGTCATTCTTCTTAGCCATGTCGTTTCTCCTTTTTTAGTTTAGAGGGTGTTTGGAAAGTATGATTTTTTGCCACAAAGACACTAAGACAACAAGTTTCACCAGGGTTTTTTAGAGATTTTCTTCTAAAAAAACACTTTTCTTGGTGATTCTTTGAGCCTTTGTGCCTTAGTGGCTACTTTTCTCAAACACGCTCTTAGAATCCACATTGGAAAATAAGCATTCGCCGCAAAATAAAGTATAGGAAATTAAGTTTTTACTGCGGGGAAAAAGATCATTGGAAAAACGCATAATCCAGAGATTTTTACCTGATTTCCAATACCACCCACCCAAGCGCCGGAACCGTCGCCATAAACCGCCCGCCGGAAACGGCAATTTCTTCCCCGCTCAGCAAATTTTGTGCTTTTTCGCTGCCGTAAAACCCCGGCAGTTCCAGCTCGATGGCCTGCGGCTGCTCGCCCTTATTGAGCGCGATTAGAATCCGCTGGTTGAAATCCGAGCGCAGGTAGGCGAAACAGTTTTGATCCGCGTAAAGGGTTTGAAAATCGCCGTAGCGCAAAGCGGAATGTTCCCGGCGCAGTTTTACCAAGCGGCTTACCTCCCGGAACATCTTCCGCTCTGCTTGCGTCAGTTGCTCGCCAAAGCGCATCATCCGGCGGTTGTCCGGGTCTGCCGCGCCGGTCATGCCGATTTCATCCCCGTAATACAGGGTGGGCAGGCCGGGAATGGTGAGCAGGTAAGCGAGGTAGATCTGCGCTTTTTCGTAGCTTTGTTCATGGTCTACCTCCGGGGGATTGCTCCAGCCGATCTCCGCGGCGTCCCCGTCGCCCAGGGAAATGTCCCCGTCGGTGTAGGCCAGGTAGCGCACCTGGTCGTGGCTGTCCATCAGGTTGCCCATGCGGTGAGCCATGCCGTAAACCGACGCCGTTTTGCGCAGTTCCTCCGCCAGAATGGAAAAATCCGCTTCCGGGGTGAGAAAAACGTGGCGGGCGGTGAAAAAGAGGTTGAAATTGAACTGCGCGTCCAACTGCCCGTTGTTCACGTAGGAGCTGATCAAATCGTAGCTGCCGAAGGTCTCCCCGATCTGAAAAGTTTTCCGGTTGCCGGGAACATCCACTTGCTGTTTGATCTTGCGGGTCAATTCCCGCCAGAATTCGTTGGGAATGTGCTTCACCGCGTCGTGGCGGAAACCGTCTAAATCGGCCTCTTTCAGCCACCAAACCGCGTTATCGGTCATGGCTTGCAGCGCCGCCGGGGAGCCCAGGTAATCGAAAGAGGGCAGGAAAGGCTCGAACCAGGTGGTGAGGCGGTATTCATCCCAAAAACGGATATTCTTGCGCCCGTCGGGAAGATCCAGCGTGCCGTACCAGTCGCGGTGCTCCTGAAAGAAAGGGTGATCGATGTGGGTGTGGTTGGCCACGAAATCTAACAGCACTTTCATCCCCCGGCGATGGGCCTCGGCGACTAATTTTTGAAGCAGTTCCATGCTGCCGAAACGCTCATCCACCTTCTGGGGGTGGACCGGCCAGTAGCCGTGGTAAGCGGAGAAATAGCGGTGCGGTTCCGGCCACTCCCGGTGGGCGTTGGGAGTATTTTGATTGACCGGGGAAATCCACAGCACGTTCACCCCCAGGGAATCGAAATAACCCGCTTGCAGCTTGTCGAGAATCCCCCGCAAATCCCCGCCCATGAAATTGGCCTTTGGGGAAAGCTCCGGGTGCTGCACCGGGCGGGTGTTGGCGGCATCGCCGTCGAAAAAGCGGTCGATCATAATGGAATAGATCACCGCGTCATCCCAACCCGAGGCCTCCCCTGCCCTGCCGGCCGGCTGCCCGTTGATGAGCCGCACGGTTTGCAGGGGGGTGTTCAGCCCCTCCCGGGACGCTCCGACCCGCAGCGCCCTCTCGCCGAAGAGACGATAGTTTTCCAGGGCGATAGTGATGCGGTTGCCGCGGATCTGAATCCGCTCCCCGGAAAGCATTTCATTGTCCAACAGGGCAATCAGGTGCTCCTTTGCGAGCGGCTCCGGCCGGTTTTCCTGCTCGTACATAAAAAACAACTGGGTTTCGGAGGGGGTAATTTCCGCCTCCAGCAGGTGCAAAAAAGCCTTCCCGGTATGGCGCGGGGCCACGCTAATTAGGGAATTGAAGCTCCCGAAGGGGTTGGCGATTTTGTCGGGATTTTCCGGATCGAGGATTTCATCCCCATCGGCAAAAAACTTATATTCATAACGCCCCGGTTCCAGGGGAATCCGGATTTCATAGACCCCGTCGCCGTCTTCATCGCGCAAGGGCAGGTTGTTGCGGTTCCAACTGTTGAAGGAGCCGAACAGGGTAAGCTGCCGGGGCGCCTGGGCGGGACGGTAACGAAAGGTAAAATTCTGCCGGATTTCCGCGCTCACCGGGAGGTGGTAAACCGCCCCCTTAAATTTGAATCCCAACAGGGTCATCCCCTCGAAATCGGGATCGGCGCTGAGCAGCAGGGTCTGGTTCTCCCGCTGGTAGCGGGTTTGCAAACGCGGATGGGGCAGGAATTCCAGGTCGTACTCTTCCGCATAGAAGAGGTCGCTGGCCCGCACGGTGTCGGTTTGCCCGGAGATGAGCGCGAGCGGGGGAATGAGGTCGCGGATGGGCGCAGGCGTGCGCGACTGGCACGAGATAGCGATAAAAGCGCAGCAAAAACACGCCATTAATACGCGGAACGGGTGCATGGGGATAGCTCTCATTTAAGTTGTAAGCGCGTTGTTACGAGCGGTAAGCTTGTGATACAGGTATAAGGTCGCCAGGGCGACCGGCAGGGTGACCAGCGCCCAGGAAAAAGGCATTGGGGAGATATAATCCAGGTCAACGCCGCGGATCTGCGGCGAGCGGTACAGGATCCAGAGAACCAAGAAGTTGTTGCTAAAGTGCGCCGCCATTGCCGGCAGCAGGCTCTGGCTGCGATAGTAAAAATAGCCGAACAGAATCCCTAACAGGATTAGAGACAGCAGTCCCAACGGCTGCATGTGGTAGAGACCGAAAACAATTCCCACGATCCAGACGCTTTTGCCTTTCAGGGTGCGCTCTAAGGTGCGCTGGGCGTAGCCGCGGAAGAAGATTTCCTCGCAGATTCCCGGGGTAACGGCTACCACCAGTACCAGCCAGAGGAATTCGGGGAAAGAGTACGCCGTAAAAAGCTCGGCGTTGATTTTGAAGAGAGTGTCGGGAATTTCCAACTGCCGGATGAGCTGAGAGGTAAGGTATTCGCTGAACGGAATCACCGCCAGCGTGGCGATAACTGCCAGCAAAATCTCGCCCGCCGAACATCCCCGCAGGCGAATATATTCCCGCACCTGCCGGGTATGCCATTTTTTCACCAGCCACCAGGTGGGATAGAGCATAAAAAGGTATTGGGAAACCAGCAGGGCAAGCCTGATAGGTTCCGCGTACAGTCTGATGATCGCAATCAGCCTTTCCGCAAAGTTGCCGCTGATTTCCGCCCCGGGCGATGCGGATGCAGCGATCAGCACCCCGAGAAGCGCGAGAATGCTTTGAGCGTTGAAATACAATACCCCGATTCCCAGCAAACCCAATAACGCCGCCGCCGGAAGGCTGCGCCCTTTGGCTTCCCAACTTCCGTCATAGACCGGGGACGGCTGGCTCCCGGCGCTCCATTCCGGCGTTGTTTCATGGATTTCCATTGCTGCTTCCCGCTTCTTCGCCCGGTAAAGGTTGCGGAGGCGACGATTGCACAAACTCTCCCTTACGCGCCCGCAAATCGAAGTACATGATCGCCACGAACAGGGGGACGACCATCGCGGTCAAAATATAGCTGATATAAATCAATATACCAAGTCCCACCCCCAGGGAATCGAATAACTGATAAACGATATCCGGGTCAGACTGCCCGCCGGACATGGAGCCGAGCAGGGCAAAATAGTTCTTGAAAAATCCCCACAGGGCCACAAAACTGAGCGGGGTGGTAACCAGGGTAATGGCAAACTGGGCAATGAGGTACAAAAGCAACGCAATGCCGAAGGTTCGCCACCACCACCCTTTCACCAGAAAGGAGCTGCGGCGGAACGATTGCATGACTCCGGCGTCTTCCCAGGCGATTGCAGGGAGGGCAAAAATCCAGCGCACCCAGAAATAAACCGCCGTACAGATGGCGAGCAGCAACGCTATTATCCCGATTCCTTTCATGGCGGAGGAATCTGCTACAACGGCGGCGATCAATACCAGGTAAGCGACGAGAATGATCCCGACCAGCGCCAGGAAAACTAATAAACTCTGGCCCCAGGTTCGCGCCAGGCTTACGCTGAAAACCCGCCGCAGCGCTTCCTGCCAGGTTATTGCCTGGCCGTTTATCTCACTGCAAGCGACTATGGTCGCACCTAAAGCAGCCGCCAGGTAGGCCAGCAGCAGCAGCAAAATTACCAGCAGGTAAGTACCCATCGCTCCAAACAGGCGGGCCATCTCCGCCGTACCGGGTACGCGACCGTCTGCCCGGGCGCCCAAAAATTCTGCCAGCGAGGAGAAAAATACCTCGAATCCATAAATTGAGATCAACGCCGCGGGCAAAATGAGGATTGCCGCAAGGATCAGGTTGCGCAGCGCGGTTCTGCCAAGCAGCTTGAACAGGGCGTCGAACATATCGCCTAAGCTCATCGGGGTCATTGGCGGGTTCATCGCCTCCTCCTTATTTATTTGTGAAGGTTCATCTCGCAAAGGTAAAGAGTGCATGCCAGACTCAAGTTATGAGCTAAAACCGCCGGGGATTCTCTCAGGGGGTGTTTGGAAATTCGCCACAAAGTCACGAAGTCTCAAAGATTCACAAAAAAACATTAAAATTCCTGGTGCAATCTTAGTGTCTTGGTGTCATTGTGGCATGTTTTTCGATTTTTCAAACACGCTCTCAGGGATTCCAACATTTCCACGTCATCCCTCATCCTTAATCCTTTCCTCCCTTCATCCTTGCAGCAACAACCCTATCAACGAGTGGGCGCGTAGCGGATGATTTCCACCTTCTCCAGGGTCATCAAGCTGCCGCAATCGACCTCTTTCAATATTGCTTCGATTGCGTCGATGGCGAGTTGGATTTGCGCATCGCTATCCACCACCTCGACCAGGATCGGCAGATCTTCCGAGAGGCGCAGCAGGCGGGCGGTGTGCAGCACCCGGCTGTCCGCCCCGAATCCTTCGATGCCTTTGATGACCGTGGCCCCGGCCAGCCCGATTTCCCGCAGTTTGAGCACGATGGCCTCGAAGAGTGGCTTCCCTTTATAGCGGTCTCCCTCGCCGATATAAATTCGCAACAACTTCCCCGATCCTTTCATTTCCATAGAGGATGCTCCATTGTGGCTAAAATTCAACCCGTAATTCGCATTATATCGCTCTCCCCAGCGCCAAGCCGAGAAACGCCGCCGGGAAGCCTAACAGAATGCTGAGCGCAATATTCAAAAACGCCTTTATAAAAGAACCGACCTGCAAAAGCATGATGGTTTCGTACGAAAAAGTTGAAAAGGTAGTAAAAGCGCCCAGGAACCCGATGGTCAAAAACAGCCTTACATGCGGGTGAAAAATATAGTGTTCGGAAAGGCCCATCACCAGCCCCAGGATAAGGGAACCGGCGACGTTTACCACCAGGGTTCCCAGCGGGAAATCGCTTTGCGTGTGCGCATACGCCCACCCGGAAACCCAGTAGCGCAGCAGCGCCCCGATAAACCCTCCCAGGCCGATTGTTAAGACTTTGACCATCCCTTTAGTCCTTTCAATGAAACATTCCCTTCCCGGCACGCAGGTAATCGGAATGCAAATAACTCCGCCTGCCCCATTGGGAATACGGTAGATACTGGCCGATCTTCATCTGCAAAAATCCGCTGCATCAGCATCATCCGCGTTCCGATTCTTTACTTGTTAAGTTTCAAGACTAACCCGCTGGATACAGGCACGGTGATAGCTGCGGCAGTGAGCTTGCGGGGTTGTGAGAGGTACACCCCTTTTCCATCCGCCAGAATCTCCCAGCGGCCTTTGGGTAACGACAGCCGGTGATCCACGGTGCGGTTCCCGTTCAGCGCCACGAAAAACGCCTGCCCGGGATAGTTCAACTCATAGGCCAGCAGCAGCGAATCCGCAGTTTCGAGAAAGCGAAAATGCTCCGGCTCCGCCCGGCGGAACGCGGGGTATTGTTTTCGCAGCGCAATCAAATCCCGGTAATATTGCACTAATTCCCGGTTCATTTCCGCGTGGCGGAAGTTGAGCCAGTTGGTCTGGTCGTCTTTCTCGTAGCTGTTATGGTCGATGCGCCCGGGGTGAATATCCGGCAAGTCCCGCGGGGCGATCACCTTGCTGCGGGCGAACTCCTGGCCCTCGTGCAGCATCACCGCGCCCTGGCTGGTCAGCAGCGCCAGCGCGGCCAATTTGTTCAGCTGGAGCTGCGCGGGGGTTAATCTGGCGTTTTTATCCAAATCTGTGATTATTTCCTCCTCAGTGACATCTTCCAGGCCGATGCGGATGAAATCTCCCAGGGTGTGGTTGTCGTGCGCCTCTAAATAATTCACCGAATGCGCCACGTCCAGGTACTGCCCCCCAAATTCCCGCGGCGAACCCATCACGTAACGTTGCAGGGACCGGCGGGTATTGCTCCCCTGCCACTCCCCGAAAATGAATCCCCGCCGCTCATCCGTGGGATTCCAGCCCTTGAAACCGTTGCGAAACTGGTCGTTCCAGCTCGACCAGCCCTGGTCGGAAAAGCCGTTGGGATCGTATCCCCCGCCGCCCCAGGGCTCCGCGGTGATAAAAACGTGAGGGTTGAGCTTCCGCGCTTCTTGCAAAATTTCTGCCCGGGTTTGCGGATCGATCATGTACCCCAAATCGAAGCGGAACCCGTCGATATGGTACTCCTGCATCCAGTATTTGACGCTTTCCACGATCATGCGCCGGGCCATGGGGCGGCCGGTCTGGAAATCGTTGCCGCAGCCGGAAGCCCCGGCAAACTCGCCTTCCGGGGTGAGGTGAAAGTAGTAAAATTTGTCGATGTATTTGAAGCAGTTGTCGTCGTACTGGGAGACGTGATTGTACACCACGTCCATCAGCACTGCGATGCCGTTGCGGTGAAACGCCTTCATCATTTCTTTGAATTCCCGCACCTGCCGGGCATCGCCGCCGTTGTACTCTCCCGGTTTCATGGTTCCCCCAGTAGCGTAATAGGATTCCGGGGCAAAAAAATAGCTGGTCATGTAGCCCCAGTGGTTGAAAGCGTAGGGATTCCAGGTGTTGTAAATCCAGGTGGTGGAATCCCGGTAAGGGATTTCGATGTTGCCGAAGTCCTGCGCCGGGAGCAGCTCCACCGCGTTCACGCCCAATTTTTGAAGATATGAAATCCCCCCGGTTTGATTTTCATACACCAGCCCGGGGTAGCTTCCGCGCAGGTTCTCCGGCGCGCCGGAAGAGGGATGGGCGGTCAAATCCCGCAGGTGCATTTCGTAAATCAACAGGTCGCGGTGGGGAATGTTCAGCCAGCTATCGCCCTGCCAGTCGAACTTATCTTCCGGGAGAATCAGGGTTTTCCCGGGATGGGTGTAGTGGTTTTGAGTGGCCACCGCGCGGCTGTAAGGATCGGCGAGCACCAGGGTGGAGTCGAAAATCTCCCCGTTGCCCTGCGGCCCCCACACCCGGTAGCCGTAATATTTTCCGCTCCAATCCGCGTTCGCAAAATATTCCCACACCCCGTCTTTATCACGGGACATGGGGTATTCACCGGAGGGGTTTTCCCGGTAATCATCATACACCACCAGGCGCAGCCATTTGGCGCGGGGGGCAAATACCCGAAAAACCTGCTTTCCGCTCTCTTCGGCGCAGCCTAATGGTTTGTCTGAATACAGGGAATCGAGGACGCCGTCCGGTTGCAAAAAGCGTTTTTGCCCGTTGGGGAGCACTAAGTAGTAATGCGTATCCAGCCGGAAGGGGGTTGCGGTGCGGATTTCCAGGAGGTCTCCGGCGACGCTGGCGGATGCAATCGGCAGCGGCGGTTCGAGCTGCACGCTTTTTTCTAATTCCGGCGGAATATCCCCCGCGAATTGCGCCTGCGCCAGGCGGGGGGCCTGGAGTTTGGCGGAGGTGATTTGGAGATCTTGCGAATAAATCGGCAGCAGCCCTAAAATTAACAAGATCATGAAAACTTGTTTCATTGTCGCTCCTATGGAAATTGGCAGGTTGCCCTGAAAGAGCGTAACATGAGCAGAGAGAATTTATTGTTCCGCCCTTTCAGCGCAGGAAGGTGGAATCGAATTCTCCGGTTGTATCCATCAATTCTTCGATTTATTTTGCCGCCGAAAGTAAGTTAAAGAATTCGGCAATTATTTACAATCGGAAAGGTTTTCCAAACCGGCCGTTGCTCATTATGAAAAAGAAATCTTCGCACAAGAAAACCGCCGCCAAACCTGTTTCCCCAAAAATTTCAACGCCGCTCTCCCGGCGCAAAACCCTGCTTTTCCGCTTCATCATGGCAGCGATTCCGGCGCTGTTTTTCGTTCTCTTAGAAATCACCCTGCGGCTGGCCGGCTACGGAAAAACCATTCCCCTTTTCAAAAACTTCGACGCCAACCCGGCCTATTACACTATCAACCCGGAAGTGGGGCGGCGTTATTTCCCTTCCACTAAAGTGACCCCGGCAGTGGCGGCCACGGATGTTTTTCTGAAGCAAAAACCGGCCGGGGGATTGCGCATCTTCGTACTGGGCGGCTCCACCGCCGCGGGATATCCCTACCTCTACAACGGCAGTTTTTCTTCTATTTTGAAAGCGATTTTGAAGGCGTATTACCCGGGGCATTATATCGAGATCATCAACTTAGCCATGCCGGCGGTAACCAGCTACGCGGTGCGCAACATCGCCCTGGAATTAGCTCCCTACCAGCCGGATTTGATCCTGATCTACGCCGGGCATAACGAATTCTACGGCGGGCTGGGGGTGGCTTCTACCGAGTCGTTAGGGCATTCCCGCGCACTGGTAAACTTATACCTCGGCCTGGGCAGTTATAAAACCCTGCAATTAGTGGGCGACGGTCTGCTGTGGCTGCACAACCGCTTCACTAAAATGTTCGGCCAGCCGGCGCAGACCCCCAGCGGCACTTTGATGGAGCGCATGGCGCAGCGGCGCGCCATTCCCTACGGCAGCTCCCCCTATCGCCGGGCCGGGGAAATTTTCCAGGGCAACCTCGGCGACGTGATCGAATATTGCCGGCAGCGCCGCATTCCCGTGCTGATCGCCAGCGTGGTCAGCAACGTCCGCGACCAGCAGCCGTTTGCGCAGGTATTCGCCGCTCCCGGGGGAGAAGAGACCTGGCGCGAGCGCTTCCGGGCTGCGGAAACGGCGCTGCGAAACCGCGAATATAACCGGGCGCTGGAGGAAATCCGGCGCTGCATGGCGCTGGACTCCCTGCCGGCTTCGCAATATTTTTTGCAGGGAGAGATTTACGAGGCGTCAGGCGATACCCTGGCGGCTTACGAGGCTTTTTACCGCGCCAAAGATTTCGACGGGCTGCGCTTCCGGGCCGCGGAGGAGATCAACCGGCGCATCTATGAGATGGGAAAAAACGCCGGCGTTACGGTAGTTCCGGTGAAGGAAGCGTTCGAGGTGGCTTCTCCCCGGCGCCTGCCCGGTAAATCCCTGCTGTTGGAGCATTTGCACCCCAACCTGGCCGGCTACACCCTGATGGCGAAAACCTTCGCGAAAGCCATTCTCGAAGGAAAATTCCCCGGCGCCCCGGCCGCGGAGCGCCTGCCCGATTCTCTTTGGCTGCCTGATGTTGGGGTAACGGCGGTGGATGAGGAAGTCGCCCGCATCCGGGTGGAGGTGCTCACCCGGGGCTGGCCGTTTACGCCCGCTTCCCCTCCCGCAAAGGATGAATATCGCATTCCCAATGCGGATTTCATCCAGAACCTGGCGCTGCAATTCTGGAGGGAAGAAATCTCCTGGGAGAAGATGCACGTGCAGGCCGCGGAGTATTACACCCGGGAAAAGCAGCTCGACCTGGCGGAAAAGGAGTACCGCGCCCTCATTCACGCCATCCCGCAGAATCCTTCACCCTATCTTTTCCTGGGGCGCTTGCTGACGGAGCGGCAACGTTACGAGGAAGCATTGGCAACGCTGCAAGCGTGCTTGCAGTACCAGCCGGACGCCGCGGCGCTGAAAATGATCGGCAATATCTACCTGGCGCGGCGGGAGCCGGGCAAAGCAGTGGTGTACCTGGAACAAGCGGTCAAAACTTCACCGAATGATATGGCGGCGGTCTTCAACCTGGCCCGCGGGTATGCCCTGGCGGGAGATTTGGAGCGGGCGCAGCCGCTGGTGCAGCAGGTGCTCCGCTCCCGCGCCGACATCCCGGAAGCGAAAACCCTGGCGGAGTTTATCGCCCGGGAGCTTCGCCGCGAGGGGCGGTAGCAGCAGGCACTCCGGCCGCCCCTGCTGTTTTATCAAAATTGTTCATCAATTTGTAACTAAACTGCAACACTTCTTCATTAATTTTTTATATTAGTGCAGAAATAAAGAAACTTAGAGGTGTTGCAATGATCAACCAGAATTTTACCATTTACATCGTGGAAGACGACCCGGACATCAATGAAATCTTAGAGGACAACCTCTGGCGGGAGGGATACCGCATCCGCACCTTTACCGACGGTTTAAAAGCCCACGACGCCATCGTCAAAACCCCCCCGGATTTGATCATTCTGGATTTGAACCTGCCCTCCATGAGCGGCATCGAGTTGTGCAAATACGTGCGCGCTAACGATACCATCGCGGAACTCCCCATTATCATGCTCACCGCCCGCAGCGAAGAAATCGACAAAATCATCGGCTTTGAAGTCGGGGCGGATGATTACGTCACCAAGCCCTTCAGCCCCCGGGAATTGTTGGCGCGGGTGCGGGTGCACCTGAAACGCAGCCACAAAACCGCCTTCAGCGAATTTCAGCAGCAGCATCTGCGGGTGAATTTCTCCACCCACGAGGTTTTCGTCAACGAGGAAGCGGTGGAATTGACCCCGATCCAGTTCAAGTTGCTCAAGCACCTCATCGAAGCGGAGGGCAAGGCGGTCTCGCGGCAAAATTTGCTGGATTCCATTTGGGGAGAGGACTATTTTGGCGATCCGCGTACGGTGGACGTGCACATCACCCGCCTGCGGGAAAAAGTGGACAACGAGGGCAAGCTGATTCTCACCGTCAAAGGGGTGGGCTACCGCTGGAATAAGAATTGATGAATTTTTTCCTCAAACAAAACCTGCGCTCCAAACTATTGGTCATCCTTGGGGTCTCGCTGTTTACCGGGTTGATCACCGTCGGATTGCTGTTGTACTCTCAATTTCGCGCCTTCCTGCTGCACCAGGAGAAGGAAATACTGGCGCAATATGCGCACCTGGCGGAGCAGTCGCTTCAGGTAGAACACCTGCTCACTCCCAATTCCGAATATTTGAAAGAATTTGCGGATAGAACCGGGCGGATTTTGAATTGCCGCATCACCCTGATCGACGCCGCCGGCCGGGTGCTGGCGGATTCGGAGGTGCCGGTCAATCAGCTCGGGATGGTGGAAAACCATTTGAATCGCCCGGAAGTTCAGCAATCGCAGCAGGAGGGCCTGGGGTTCAATATCCGCCGGAGCGCCACGGTGGGGCAAAATCTTTTGTACTTCAGCAAATTGATCCGGGTGAAGGAGCGCAACGCCGGTTTCCTGCGCCTGGCCCTGTTAGCGGAAAAGACCAACCGCATGTTGCGCCTCTCGCAATACTATTTTTTCGGGGGAGGCGTGCTGGTGCTGGTGATCTCCGCCGCGTTGGTGGTGCTGCTTTCCCGGAAAATGAATCGCCATCTGCAAGAAGTAATCGGCCAGGCGCGCCGGATTGCCGCGGGGGATTTGCAGGCCCAAATCCGGGTGAATTCCGGTGATGAATTGCAGGAGCTGAGCGAAAACCTGAACGAGATGGCGGCTAAAATCGCTGAATATTTGGAAAAGTTTGCCCGGGAGCGGCAGGAACTCAACACCGTCATCTCTTCCATTAACGAAGGCATCGTAGCCATTGGGCCGGGCAAAAAGATTATGTTCTTTAACGAGCGGGCGCTCCAGCTTCTGAATGATACCTTAACGGACGCCAGGGACAAATATTACTACCAGGTGATCCGCAGCCAGCACTTGAATTTCCTGTTGAACCGTTTTTTTGAAAAACCTTTCTTCGCCAGCGACGAAATCCAGGTTGAGAAGGACCGCACCCTGGAAATCGTACTCACTCCATTTGGCTCGGAAAATCAGCCCCGCAAGGGAGTGGTGGTGCTGCTGCGGGATATTTCCCAGTACAAAAAACTGGAGAAGATTCGCCGGGACTTTGTCGCCAACGTCTCCCACGAATTCAAAACCCCCCTGGCGGCCATCCGCGGCTACGGGGAGACCCTCTTAGACTGGGCGCTGGAAGATCCCAACGTCAATCGCAAATACGCCAAAAAAATTATCGACCAATCCCTGCGCCTGGAGAACCTGGTCTCGGACCTGTTGGAACTGGCGCGCATCGAGCGGCTGCAAAATATCCAGCTAACCCCATTCAACCCCAACCCGATCATCCAGGACGTGTTGGGCCAATACGCGGAAATCGCCCAGCGCCAACGCCTCAAATTAGTCGCGGAACTGGATGCGCAGGAGCGCAAAATCTTAGGCGACCCGGAAATGTTTCGCTCCATCATCGCTAACCTGGTGGATAACGCCGTCAAATATACCCCGGAGGAGGGGGATATCCGGGTATTATCCCAAATCAACGCCAAATATTGCACCTTCTCGGTGAAAGATAACGGCATCGGCATTCCCGTGAAAGAGCAAGAGCGCATCTTCGAGCGTTTTTACCGGGTGGACAAGGCGCGCACCCGCGACATCGGCGGCACCGGCCTGGGTCTTTCCATCGTCAAACACTTAGCCGAGATACAACAGGCGGAGGTGTGGGTGCAGAGCGAGCCGAATAAGGGGAGCAATTTTTCGGTGAAGTTCAAGCTGGCGGATTTGGGAGGATAAAGGATAAGCAAAGTTTCTGAGAGCTTGTCTGAAAATTCGCCACTAAGCCACAAAACCTCAAAGAATCACAAAAAACGCACATTTTATGCCTTTGAAAAACTCAAGGAAAATGGGATTCCCGCAAGAGATGAGAAATATAGGGAGTATTTAACTGATGTTACGCAGTTTAACACAGAGGCCACAGAGAAAACAGAGTTTTCATTTTTTGGAAGAGTTTACCCCGGATAGGCGGGGCTAATATTGCATTTTCGTTCCCGACGCAGTATCAAGCCAATAAAGATTTGATTTTCTCTGTGCTCTCTGTTCCCTCTGTGGTTAAATTTTTCTGTACTGCGTAACATCAGTATTTAAAACCAAAAGAGCCGGGAAAATTCCCGGCTCTTTCGGTTTTGGAGGTGCATCAGGCATGGTAATCCGCCGGTTTATTTCAGCAAGATCATTTTGCGAGTTGCTACAAAGTCGCCCGCAACCATGCGGTAGAGGTAGATGCCCCCGGCCACGGTTGCGCCGGAATTGTTGGTAGCATCCCATTCCACGGAGTACTGGCCGGGCTGCATGTTCCGTTCCAGCAAGCTTTTCACTTCCCGCCCGGTAATGTCATATACTTTGATGCTGACATTCACCGCCCCGCCATTGCCCGAAGGAACGTCGAAATCGATCCGGGTTTCGGGGTTGAAGGGATTGGGGAAGTTCTGCTTCAACGCATAGCCTTCCGGGATCATGGTGGAGATGCGCTGGTAAACCGGGTCGCAAATGATGCTGTTTCCGGCCACGTCGAACGCTTGCAGCAGCACCATGGAGGTCTGGCTTTGATCCAGCTTGGTCGCGACTACCACCACGGGGTCATTGGTTCCCACGGTAAAGGGAGGAATATTGATCGAGGCGTTGTTGGCAATGAGCACATTAATCTGCGCCAGCCCGCTTTCGTCATCCTGAATGGTAATTTCCAGGGTTGCGGGAGGCCCGGCGCTGCCGCCGGTAACCGCGCAGGAGGGTGAGATAGTATCCACCACGGGCGCGTTCACGGTAATTTCTACGTTGCAAGTGCTGGAGGCGCCCTGGTCGTCGAGCACCATATAGCTGATGGTATAATTCCCCGACTGGCCGGACGCCGGGGTCCAGTCAAAAACCGAGGCGATGCCGCCGGCCGGGCCGCTAAAGGGCAGCGGGGGGGTCATCGTCGCACCGGCAGGAAGCGCGTTTACTGAAAGGGTAATGGTATCCACCGAATCCGGGTCCGACGCGCTCACGGTAAAGCTCAGGGGATCGCCCTCCTCGATGATCACCGGTCCCGCCAGGGAGACCTGGCATACCGGGGGATGGTTGACCGCCGCCGGAAGCACGGTGATTTGCGCCGAGCAGGTATCTTGCAGGCCGCCGTTATCCTCCACGGTATAGAGCACCTGGTAGCTACCCTCCTGGCCGGGGGCGGGAGTCCAGCTAAAATCGGAGGAAATGCCGCTGGCCGGGCCGGGCAGCGGTAATGCCGGATTCATCACCGCGCCGGATGGCAGGCTGCTCACCGAAAGGGTGATGGCGTCCATGCTATCGGGATCGGAGCCGAGGACGGTAAAGGCTAACAGTTCGCCGACTTCGATGGTAAAGGGTCCCGGGGGCGCAACCTGGCATACCGGGGGATGGTTGACCGCCGCCGGAAGCACGGTGATTTGCGCCGAGCAGGTATCTTGCAGGCCGCCGTTATCCACCACGGTATAGAGCACCTGGTAACTGCCCTCCTGACCGGGGGCGGGAGTCCAGCTAAAATCGGAGGAAATGCCGCTGGCCGGGCCAGGCAGAGGTAATGCCGGATTCATCACCGCGCCGGATGGCAGGCCGCTCACCGAAAGAGTAATCGTATCCAGGGGATTGGGATCGGAAGCCGACACGTTAAAAGTGAGCAATTCACCCACCAGCACGGTGAAAGGTCCCGCGGGAGTAATCTGGCACAACGGGGGATCGTTCGCTTCCACGGTAATGCTCACGGTGGTTTGGGATGACGCCGACCCGTCGGTGACGGAATAAGTAACCAGGTAATTTCCCGCCTGGTTTGCGGCGGGAGTCCAATCAAATACCGAAGAAATGCCGCTGCCCAAACCCGGGAGCGGGAGGGGCGGATTCATGGTTGCGCCGGCGGGAAGGTCGATTACGCTCAGGGTGATCATATCGGTAAGATCCGGATCGCTGGCCAGGACGTCGAAGGTCAGCGGCTGGTTTACCTGCACGACGAAGGGTCCCGCGGGATTGGCCTGCACTACCGGGGTGCTGTTCACGGTAATCTGCACCGTGCAGGTGTCGGAGGCATTGGAAGTGTCGGTGACGGTATAGACCAACTGATACGTTCCGCCCTGGCCGGTTGTGGGAGTCCAGTTGAATACGGAGGACACGCCGGTATTGGGCCCGGGGAGGGGGAGCCCCGGGGTCATGGTTGCGCCGGCGGGCAGGTTAGCCACCGCCAGGGTAATTTCGTCGCCCGCGTCCGGATCGGTGCCGGAAACGGTGAAGGCCAGGGGTTGATTTTCATTGATGAAAAATGGCCCGGCAGGCTGAACCTGGCAGGTGGGGCGGTTGTTTTGCCCGACCGCGATTTCGCCAAAAACCGCCAGGCCGAACAGGGTAAACGCCCCGGTGCCGGTATTGAACGGGCCTGCCAGCAGCGCCCCGGTTTGGATATCGAACTTATAAAAATTGCTGGTGCCGAAATTTCCGCTCCAGAAAGAGGTTCCGTCGGGATCCAGGTTCAAGGCGAACCAGGTATCTTCCCCGGGTGCGTCATAAGCCTGGACGACCGACCCGGTGCTATCCAGGCGCACGATCACCTCGGTATCCGCCACCAGCATTCCTCCCTCGGGGAGCAAGCGCAGCGCATAAGCGATGGAGCCGGGAAGCGCGGTGGAAAAATCGCTTAACTGCACGTTGTTGGCTACATCAAAGCGCTTTACGGTGTTGCCTTCGGAAGTGTAGTACATGGTCTGTTGATCGGCGGCCAGGTCGATCCAGTCCGAGCCGCGGTCTTCGGTGGCAACGTCATATCGTTGCAGAAGATTGCCGGCAGCGTCAAATTTCAAAATATCCCTGGTGCCGTCGGCCTGGCCCACGTAAATATTCCCCTGGCGGTCGAAAAGGATCGATTCTACGGAACTGGCCGGATCGGTGTTAAAATGAACCGTATGGTTGTGGGGTACTCCGGGACCAGTAAAGCGGGAGACCAGTGCCAGGGAGAAGTTGGTTACGTAAAGGTTTCCGGCTGAGTCGGTTGCCATACCGGTGGTAAATCCGCCCAGGTTAGAATTCAGAACCTCCAGGAGATTGCCGGCAGCGTCGTAATGCTGAACCTGCCCGTTGCCGACCGCGGCAAAAACGTGCCCATCCTCGAACGGGACGTTCACAGCATCGTTTTCTGACTTTTGGAGCTCCTGGTTACTCACCAACCCGTTATATTTTGCCGGAATGGGGGTTTGGGCAAAAATTGACCCTGCCAGCGCCAGGAGCAACCCGACGCATAGCATTCCGATTATTCGATTCAGTAGTACTTTCCGCATAATTCCTCCTGGGGAATAGAGATTGTTAGCCGTAGCACGTCCATTGCATGAATTCTCCTATTTCAATAAAGCTTCTTACCTTCAGGACGAAGATAAGAGAGCAACATAAACCAGTTTTCAAGCCCCGCCGGGGAAGGCATTCAAGGTCAATCGCTGTATCAGAGAACAGAAAAAAAACAGTATCCCTTCAGCCGGGTTTGGTTAAAAAAGATCGCGTTGAGAATTTTTCTAAAAAAACTGAGGTCTGTAAGTAAGCCAATCACTTAAAAACTTTGGGCAGCCACAACAATGTCAATGAAAAAAATATGGCAAAAGATGGCAATTTCACAAATAATGCTCCGTGACCAAAATCACCGGTGAGAATAATTTTTACAATATACTGCCCGATGCAGCGAGGAATGTGCCGGGACAGCAGTTACAAAGAGACGGGGGGATTGCCTGGGGAAACCCGCTGGCCGGATGCTTTTACGTCAAAGATCGAAACCTTTCGCAGAAAATTCTGCAAACGATTCGGAAACGGTTAAACTTAAGCAACAGCGGCGATAGAGCCAATGGCACAAGCGAGCACTGAGAGAAAAAAACTGCGGGTTGCCCACGTGGTCAACGAAATTTCTCCGGCGGGAAAAGAGATCGGGATTATCAAATTGGTGAAGAACCTCCCCGCCGAGCGCATCACAAGCATTATTATCTCATTAAGCGGAACCTACTCTTTCGGCATTCTCGATCTGCAAGGCGTGGAGATCATCTCCCTGGGCAAAAAAAACGGCAACGATTGGAGCATTCCGTTCCGGCTTTCGGAAATTATGCGAGAGCGCCAGGCCGATATCGTTCACACCCATTCCTGGGGCACCCTGGCGGAAGGTCTGTTGGGAGCGAAGCTGGCGCGAATTCCGGTGTTTATTCACGGAGAACACGGCAGCTTTCCGCAGGGGTGGAAACATCGAATTGCGCAACGGCTGCTGTGGCGGCGGGCCGACCGGGTTCTGGCGGTATCCGGGGAGCTGGGAGAGCGCATGGCCGCGGCAACCGGTTTCCCCCGGGAGCGCATCCGGGTAATCTTAAACGGGGTGGATGAGGCCGCTTTTTTCCCTTCCCCGGCGCTGCGGGAGGAATTTCGCGGCCGATTCGGCTTTTCGGCGGATGATTTTATCGTCGGCGCCGTCGGGCGCTTCAGCGAAGTAAAAAACCAGCAGATGCTGCTACTGGCGGCGGCGGAGTTGATCCGCCGGGGCGAACGGTTGCAAATCGCCCTGGTGAGCCGGGGAAAAAAAGAACAGGAATTGCGCCAGCTAAGCAGCGCTTTGGGGATCTCCCCGTTTACCCATTTCCTGGGGTTCCAAAACGACGTCAACCTGGCCCTGAACGGCTTCGACGTTTTTACCCTCACCTCTCTCAGCGAGGGCTGCTCCAACGTGATCCAGGAAGCGATGTTTTGCGGAAAAGCGATTATTGCCACCGGGGTGGGGGGCAACCCGGAATTGATCGAAGATGGGTTTAGCGGCCTGTTGGTGCAGAGCAACGATTATCGGCAATTAGCGGAGAAAATTCTGTTGTTGAAACGGGACGGCGGCTTGCGAACCCGGCTGGGGGAAAATGCCCGCCGGATCGCCCTGGAAAAATTCCCCTTGAGCCGGATGATCCGGGAATACGAAACCCTCTACCGGGAAGCGTATCAACAGAAACGGCAGGGTTAAGATGTCATTTGCCTTGCGACATTGTTGTCAATTGGCTTCGCCGCCATTGGCTGCGCGTCATTGATGGCCATTGGCTGCGCGGTGGGGAGAGGAATGGCCAATGACGGCGAAACCCATGACTACAAATGACCTGAAGCCAAATGGCAACAATGACGCGAAGCAATTGACGCGAAGCTAAATGACGCGAAGCAATTGACAACCCAAAAACGAATGTTCCGATTATGAAGCAGAGTTTGCAGTATTACCGGGTTTTGGGCAGGTTTTTCAGTAAAAAAACGCATACTTTTTTGAAAAACTACCTGAGAAAAGAAGACGACTACGAAATCGAGCTCAATAAAGAAAATTCGATTTTGATCGATGCGGCGGCGAAATTGAACATCCAGGTCACCGACCACGGGGGAGGAATGCTGGAGTTGAGCCGCCGGGGAAAAACCACCTTTATCCGCGGAAACGCCACGGAATTGGAGAGCGCCATTTCCCATAAAATTGCCGGGGATAAGTTTCTGGTTTCCACCATTCTGGCCAAACACGGGCTGCCGGCCCCGGCATCGGCCTGTTTTACCCTGGCTGCTTTTGACGAAGCCTGCCGGTACTTCAAAAACGCTCCCGGGCCGGTGGTGGTGAAACCGCGCCGGGGAACCAGCGGCGGCACCGGCATTACCGCGGGAATCGCAACGCTGAAGGATTTCAAGAACGCTTTTTACGAGGCGGCGCTGTACGACCGCTACGTGATGGTGGAAGAATTCGTGGCCGGGGAGAATATCCGCCTGTTGGTATTGGAAGATCAATTGCTCAGCGCGGTGAAGCGCATCCCCGCGTACGTAACCGGCGACGGCAAACATACCATTCGGCAATTGATCCGCCAGACCAACCAGGCCCGCGCCGCCGCCAAATCTTTTCCCCGCCTCTGGCCTATCCAGATCAATAATGATTTGCGCCTGACCCTGCGGCGGCAGAATTTAACCCTGCGCTCGGTCATTCCTGCCGGGCATAAGGTATTTGTGAAAACCCTTTGCAACGGCCACCAGGGCGGCATGGTGGAAGAAGTCACCCGCATTACCCACCCTGATTTCATCGAGTTAAGCGTAAAAGCCTTGCGCCAGTGCAAGGTGCGCTTCGGTGGAGTCGATTTTATCACCCCGGACATTTCCAAACCCTTTGCCGAAAGCGGCGGCTGTATCAATGAGATCAACACCACGCCCAGCTTTTTCGGCCACTACCAGGCCAGCAACCGGGAGGAAATTCAGGATTCGGCGGAGAAGTTTTTGGAGTACCTGTTTCGGAACCGGCGGTAACGGCAAAGCGTGAAGCGTGACGAGTGAAGCGTGATTTTCAAGGCTTACGCATTACGCTTTCCCCCGCCCGTTTCCCCACGCACGGTGAACACGGAAATAGACATTTGGAACTGCATATCATTCAAAACCGGCAAGAGCTGCACAGTTTTTTGCCGCTCTGGGAAGGATTCGCCGGGGAGTATTTTCCGCACCTGTGCAATAGTCCCGAGTGGCAGGTGCAGGCCCGGGAGCACTATTTTGCCAAATCGCCTCTCCGGGTCATTTCATTTTTCGAGCGCGGCCGGCTGGCGGGTATTCTGCCCCTGTGCCGCAGCCATTCGACCTTCGTCAAGCTCCCGGTACGGAAATATCACTTTTTCGAGCAGGGCATCGGGTTAGGCGACCTGATGCTGCTGCCCGATTATCTGGAACCCGGGCTGGAGCTGCTCTGGCAGACCTTCCCTTCCGCGATCCCGCGCTTTCATATCCTGAAAATTACCTGCTCCGGCGAGCAAAAGGAGCGGCTAAGAGCTTTTTTCAGCGAAAAGAAACAGGCCGGCTATGAAATTCTGGAGATCGGGAAAAAAGCGCTGGGGTTGGCCGTAGAAGCGGGGCAGGATTTTGGGCAGCAAGTGCTGGATGCCAAAGGACGCCGGGAATACCGGCGGCTGGAATCGCACCTGCGCGAGGCCGGAGGGTTCGAGATCCTGCAATTCGATCCGCAATCTCTCCGGCAAGATTTCGATTCCCTCTGGCAGCGATTCATCACCATTTACCGGCGCAGTTGGAAGCATGAATCTCACCGCTCTCTTTCCGCCCGGGAAGCGGAAAACCGCTTTTTCTATGACCTGTTCCGCTATTTTGCCGGGCGCAGCCAGCTCTTTACCTCTTTCCTGCGGCTAAACGGCGAAGACGCCGCCGCTAACTGGTGGGTAAATTACCGGGGAACCTTTTTCGGTCTGCAAACCGTGTTCGACGACCGTTATAAACAGGTTTCGCCGGGTATTTTCCTGATTCAAAAAGATATTGATCGGCTGATGGCGCAGGGGCATACCCGCTTCGATTTTATGGGCAGCCAGAGTTACAAAAAGAAATTTTCCAATACCGAACGAGAATATTTCGACCTCTACATCTTTAACCGCGGGTGGTACGGAAAACTGCTGCAAAAGTTGAGCAGTCATTCGAATTTTGATTTTCAACCGGCGTGAAATGGGGGAAGGCGTAATGCGTAGTGCGTAAGAAAAACGGAATACGCAATACGGAATACCCATAAAGGTTCCGCATTACGTTTTACGCGCCACGCCGCACGTATGCAGCCAAATTTATCAGTTCTTTTTGGAAAGGAATTTGCTTAAATTGTTCTGTGAATCATAGTTATGGCGGTATGATTGTGTTAGTTTGTCTTTCCGGATGCCCCATTGCATTGAATCGGCGCAGTGTAGAGCAGCCGGGAGGAGAACCGAAGCGTAGCGGTGTTTGGAATGGAATATTCCGATTTTCAGGATCCCGCACAGCCCCGGGAGAATTATTTGAGCAGAGGCGTTTGTAATGAGTGATAAAGAGATCGGAACAACGCTGAAGCACTTGTGTATGGGCTGCATGCGGAACAAAGGGTCAGTTAAAACCTGCCCCTATTGCCATTGGGAAGAAAGCGGCCCGCTCCAATATCTCCATCACCTGCCCCTGCGCACGGTTCTGAACAACCGTTTCCTGATCGGAAGAGTCCTCAGCGAAGGGAAATTCAGCATTACCTACCTCGCCTATAATCTGAGGACCCGCCAAAAACTGATCATCAAAGAATTTTACCCCCGGGACATCGCCCGGCGCAACGTGGGCAATCCCAACCTGGCGCTTGCCGATCTAAAGCACGAGAGCGATTTCAATTTCGGACTGGGCAAATTCATTGAAGAAGGAATGGCCCTGGAGAAGATAAAATATCTCCCGGGATTGGCCCGCGGCCAGGGCAGCGTGCGCGCCAACGGCACTGCTTATCAGTTGACGGAATTTATCGAAGGTCCCCATTTGCAGGAGTACCTGGCCGGCAAGGGGGGGCAGGTATCCTTTCACCACCTGGTCAGAATCCTGACCCCGGTAATGGTTGCCCTGGAAAAAGCCCATGAACATCACGTGCTGCATCACGATATTTACCCGGAAAACATCATCGTGGGGCGGGACGGCCTGGGAACCCTGGTCGATTTTACGGCCACGCGCTTCGAGCTGGCTCAAAAATGGAATATGCTCTCTTCGCTCTCCCGGCCGGGGTATTCGCCGCCGGAATTCTACAGCGAGGCTCCGCATGTAGGCCCGTGGTCGGATATCTATTCCCTGGCGGCCACCATGTTTTTTGCGCTAACCGGCCAGGCCCCCACCGCCGCCGCCGACCGGTTGCGCAAAAAGCCTTTGCCGCCCCCACATGAATTCGGCGCAGATATTACCGGGGAAACCGAAACCGTTCTGCTGAAGGCGCTCTCTTTGAATCCCCGGGAACGCTTCCAAACCATGAAGGCGTTCAAGGAAGGCATCCTGGAGAGCTGGTACGCCCGGGAACGCAAGAAACCTTCCTCCGCCGTGGAAGCTTTCACCCGCGCAAAGTGCCCCTATTGCGGGGTAGTGAACGAAGCTCTGCGCACCGACCTGGAAACCGGCACCACTGCCTGTTTTGCCTGCCATCACCCGCTGGTAGCCGACGATGGAACTATCCTGCCTGCTCCGCCCGCAGAGCCTGCATCGCCTTCGCCCCGGCCGGAGGAGCCGGAAGCCGTTCCCGCGGTGAAGGTGAGCATCAAACAGGCTTCCTCCCGGAAAGCGGATGCGATCACTTCCGCGAAGGAGGCCTTCACCCTGGTTCCATGCCTGGCCTGCGGCGTGAAAAACGAGGTATTGATCAGCGACCTGGGCACCATTGCCCTATGTGTGGAGTGCGGAGCCCGCCTGCCCGCCCCTTCTCCTGCACCTGCTCCTGCCCCTGCTCCTCCCCCTGCTCCTCCCCCTGCACCTCCCCCCTCCCCTGCCCCGCCGGAATTGTCCCCGGAGATTCCGGTTGCGGAAGCGCCCGAGCAGGTTGCAGCCCCACCTGAAAACATTGTGGGAATCTCCGAAGGCGTCTATGGCCATCCCCTCGATACCGGTTCTGAGACAGCGCCTCCCCCGGCTGCCGTAGAAGAAGCTCCCGCCGCGAGCCGCGAGGCCGAAGAGCGCATCTCCCGGGCAGGGCAACCGCGGCGAGCTCCCGGCGAAGATATCGCCGAACCCTCCGCCCCGCCCGCTCCCGCGAAGCCGAAACCGCAGCCTCACGCCGGGCCACTGACTCCCCTGGACTGCCCGGAATGCCGGAGCCGGAATTATTTTACGGTTGAAGAAATTTTAGGCGGTGTAAATTGTGAAAAATGCGGCTACCGCTTCTTCTCCCAGCCGGCGGAAGAGAAGAAAAGCATGGACGGCATTCGCCGGGAACGGCTGCAGGAAAAACGCCGGCAGGGCCGCAAAGTGATGTTGACCTGGGTATCCATTATCGTCGGGGCGGTGCTCTTGACCGGCGGAATTTTAGCTTACCGGTTTGTCCAGGAAGACCGCGCCCAATCCCGGGCTTACCGGCAATACATTAAACAGGCCGACCGGCTGTTCGAAGAGGGCAATTACCCGGAAGCGCTGGGAAATTATCGCTCCGCGCTGGTTTTGGAGCCGGAAGAGCCTTACCTGATCGCGCAAATCCGCGAATGCGAACGCCTGCTCCTCGAGTTCGAGAAGAAAGCCGACGAGCAGAAGCAGCAAAATCTCCTTTCCGGGCAGTTGAACCACGCCGATTCGCTGTTTGCCGCGGGCGATCTGGAAGCGGCCAGACTCGCTTACGAAGCGGCGCTGCTGGCCTCCCCGGAAGATCCCTACATTTTGAACCGGCTCGGCGAAATCAACAAGCCGGCGGCGGCCCCGCCCCGGGCGGCGGCGACTTCCCCCGGCAGGATTTCCGTGCCCTCCGGCGCGAATCTGCAAGCAACCATAGACCGGGCCGCGCCGAATAGTGTTATCCAATTAGGCGAGGGTATTTTTACCCTTCCGAAGCCCCTGCGGATCAGCAAATCCCTGGAATTGCGAGGGGCCGGGCCGAACCATACCCTGATTATTTCCAGCGCCGAGGAAGCGGTGTTGCTGATCCAGGACGCGGGGGAGCTTTCCGTTGCCAATATCGGGTTTGAACACCAGGGAGAAGCCTGGGCGGACGTGCTGCGGGTAAGAAATAGCGCGGCGAATTTCAATAACTGCATGTTCAAAGGAGGGGTTTATAACCAGGAGCAGCGCAGCGGGGGGAGCGGGTTGGTTTTCGAGGGGAACAGCCGCGGGAAGGTGCAGAACAGCCGCTTCAACGGGAATTATATCGCAGTGAGCGCCCGGCAAAGATCCCAACCGCTGTTGAGCGGCAATGAAATCTGGGGCAACCACGTGGGGGTGCAAATTTCCGAAAACGCCCGTCCGGTGTTGAAGAGCAACCGCATCCGGGAGAATTTCAACAACGGGATTGCGATTTTAGACCAGGCGCAGCCGGAGATCGAAGCAAACCAGGTGATCGACAACAAGGCCAACGGCCTGTTCTTCTACGGCGCGAAATTCAACGGAACTATTCGCAATAACCAGGTTCTTTACAACCGCGATTTAGGTATTTTATTGACCAATGAATCCCAGCCGACCATCGAGGACAATAAAATCCAGTGGAACGGCATGGGAGGGATTCAGTACAACGACCGCGCCAGCGGGATCGTGCGCTACAACGTCATCCAGGCCAACAAGTCCGGGGGCGTTAAGATTACCAATTCTTCCCATCCCACCCTGAAAGAGAACATCATCAAGGGCAATCACGGCGACGGAATCGAGATTTCCGATAAAGCCGCCCCCACGGTGGACGGCAACGAGATCATTCAAAACAACGGCGACGGCATCAGCCTGCTGCTCTCCAGCCCGGGGGGATTTTTGCGAAATAATATTTGCAAGGGAAACCAGGGCTACGGGATCAGCATTCTGAAACCGGCCCGCCCTACCTTAATAAACAACCAGCTCCAGGGCAACTACGAAGGGGTTTTGTACGAGGAGACGGCGGCGGCAAATTAGTTTTTTGGTGTTTTAGTGTTTGGGTGCCATAGTTTGGAGTTTTGAGTCTCGAGTTTTTGGTTCTTGCAACCCGATAACAGCCGAGCGCCATAACACTGGAACACCCAACACTATAAAGGCCAATTAAGGGTTGGAAGCACGGTAAATGACTTATCGTATAATCGGTTTAGGACATCCCCCGTTCGGCTGAGCCCTTCGACAGGCTCAGGGGAACCTCACGACGAAGCCCTATCCCCCCTTCAAAGGGGGAAAATCAAGGGCAAACGGGTAGTTCCCCCCTTTGAAGGGGGG
>CAZFVV010000043.1:0-40530 GCA_964522165.1 uncultured Calditrichaceae bacterium | reverse complement strand
AAGAAGTTATGAATGCCGCATGAAATTTCCAAAAACTAGCACCAATGGTTAATAGCGTATTGCGTAGAATGGATCAGGCAAAAGTTTATAAATTTTTATATAAAATTTTGCGACATACCGCAAACATTAATCACAAAAAGGTATTTTTTTACTATTGAAGTTGATTGAAGGTTTTGTCCACAAAAATAGAGGAAAACATGCTACTCGTACTATTTGGGATTCCAGGTAGTGGTAAAAGTTTTATCGGAAAATTGTTGCATGAGGAATTCCGCTTCTATCATTATGAGGCTGATGACGATCTAATGCCTGAGATTAAGGAAGCCATCCTAAAAAACCAAGCCGTTTCCGAATCATTAAGGGAAGCATACTTCGAAAAAGTTTGTACCCGAATTGCGTCACTAAAGGCCATTCATCCTAATTTAGTTGTCACCCAAACATTTACCAAAGAAAAAGACCGGAAGCAAATTCTACATCATTTCCCGGAAGCAAAGTTTATTTGGGTGCAGGCCGATTTCTCGGTTATCTATTCGCGTCTTGCAAAAAGAAAGCATTTAGTAAGGGGATCATACGGCGTTTTTGCGAAAGAACAATTTGAACCGCCGGTAATCTCCCATTGGGTTTTAGAAAATAATGGCGAAGTGGATAAAATTCGCGATCAATTGAACCGCATATTAGATATATTGGATTGCCAATTTTATGAGCCATAAACGGCCATTGCTGACGCCGCTTTTTTGAACCTGTTTGAGTGAAGCGTATAGAAGGATTGAGCTATGCATCAGGATGTGTTAGCAGAAATATGGGGAAGTGAACCAAATACTACCTCCCGAGATTCGCATATCTATCAACGGGAAATCGTTGCCAGGAATTACGATAGAAGCTTCATCCGGGCGTTTCGCCAAATAGAGTTCGAAAAATTAATTCCCCAAATTTTAACCGCTCATTGTGATAATGGGTGGAAGCAACTGAAAGTTTTTGAAGGCGGCGTTGGCACCGGCCTCTTTACCATCCCCATTATTAAACATATTCTCCAACGCCATGACGGGAGTTTCCTGGTGGGAAATGATAATTCCGCGGCAATGCTAAACGTGTTATTTGGCAAGCCAGAGTTTCAAGAATTGCAAAATTATGGCAACGGGAGGATCTCAATCGGTTACGGCGATCTTGAAGCAATAGAAGACTACCCCAGTGTAGATTTCAATGTACTGGTTTTTGCAGGGGTTTTTCATTGTCTTACCGATGTGCACATCTTTCTAAAGCAGATAGACCGAATTTTAGAAAGGGATGGTATTCTTGTCATGGTGTTCAAGACAGACGCTTTCACCCGGCTGCAATCCGGCGAGCCAATTTCCTATTCATCCATCGACGCTCAATATGGAAATTTTTGGCAATACTATCATCGTTTAAGAAGAGAGTATGAGACACCTGTGGATCGTCGCTGCCGGCTTATTTATGATGTTTACCAGACCAACAGGCTCATTCAACTTCAATTCAACAATCGCTACGTGCTTCAAAAAATATATGAATTTAACTGGGCTTCTACAGCCTCCCTTGAAAAAATGATTTGTACAATTGAACACGGATTGACTTTTGCCACCGGCCAGGGAGTTTCGCCGGGAATGCTTGAAAAGTTAGGAACAGAGATGAAAGAGTGGCTTTCGTCGAACCATTTAGAACAAAAAGAAGTCGAAATCGACCATAAAATGGAGTTAGTGGTGTGGAGAAAAACATCGTAAAAATATTTGACGTCACGCTGCGAGAGGGAGAACAGACCCCGGGGTTGTTTTTCAGCCCTACAGAAAAAGTGTACCTGGCAAAGCGTATGATCGAAGCCGGCATTCGCCATATCGAAGTCGGGGTGGTAGGCATTCCCGAAGATGAAGCCGCCTTCAGGGCTATGGCGGAACAAGGGCTGGCGGAAAAAGCGGAAATTTCCATGACCCTGCTGCCCTGCGCCGAACTGTGCGATAAAGCGCTTAACAGCGACATAAAATATCTCAATATCGTCTTTCCGGTCACCGCTTGCCTGGCGGAGACCTTCAAGTTTACCGTGGAATCCTACATAAAATACCATATTCCCTGGATCGAAATTCTGCGCGAGAGCGGAAAGCAAATTCGCATGGCCCTGGCGGACACCTCCCGGTTTGTATTATTGAACCAAGAGCAAAAGATCGCCCATGATAAAAGCGTGATCGAGAATAATCTTGCTAATTTGATCGAGCTTATCAGGAGTTTTCATGCGCATGGCGTGGAGGGGTTCATTTTTACCGATACGGTGGGGCTTTTAACTCCCTCGGAAGTATCTCTCTGCATGAACCGCCTGCACCGGGAGCTGCCCGGGATTGAATGGGGAGCGCACTTCCACAACGATTTTGGGCTGGCGACTGCCAACACTTTGGCGGCTTACGAGCAAGGCGCTACCCTGCTACAGGGGAGTTTCAACTTTTTGGGCGAGCGCTGCGGGATCGCCTCCCCGGCGGAAATCATTGCGGCGCTGCGCTATTTATATGGCGTGGAGGTAGATATCGACCTGGCTAAAATACGCCGGCTCGCTTACGAGATCGAGGAAATGACCGGAATAATCATCAATGAGCGCCAGCCGGTAATCGGCAGAGGGCTTTACTGGTACGAAACCGCCACCCCGATACTCACCATGCTGAACCGGGAAGCGGGAGTATTCGAGACCGTACCGGCTGAGGGCGCTGGCGCGGAGCGAAAACTTCTTATCGGCAAGCATACCTCCAAAAAGTTGTTCAAGCTATACCAGGAGCGCAAGGTTATTGGGCAAGATCATGAGCTACAAACCCTGAAAGAACAAGCAGCCGAGCGGCGTGAGGCAAAACTGTCGGATTTACGAAAAATTATCCAGGACTACCACCATACCGTTGAGGAATGCTATTGTTTATTGCCTGTTCCCCTTCCAGAGTCTCCCCCTGCTTCCGTTGTTTCCGAAGAGGCGGCATCTGAAACTGAAAAAACTATTGAATAAACCGGCATAGAAAACATTTACCCGGCAAGCGGCTTCCGTCGTTAAGGACCCCTGAAAACACTATCTGCTTTGCGGAAATTCTGTTATTATCTGCGCTACGCCTTCCTCGATTATTCTGTCGATTTTATAAATCCAGTTCTTGATTTTTGCGATTTTATTTTGTTCATTCTTTCGCCTATAAAATTTAGAAACAGGAGAATATATACTTTGGAAGATCAAGAGATTAACACTAATGAACTCGAAGATTCTGGCAGAATGGAGTTTTCAAATGCCGGGTGACTTCAAAATCCAGAATCGCAGAAATCAAGCTCCGGGAGAGCACTCCCCGGGGAATTCTTCTAAATCGCAACTATTCACCAAAATCCTGGAAATGATTCCCCGCGGGGAATTACACGACCCCCGCAAATTAGTAGAATTTTACCGGGAAATCGTCCGACAGTACTTCAACATTAACGGCGAAGATATTCATTTAATTACCTACCTCAATATTCGCAATATCCTTTCCGATAGCTGGCTCAAGCCTCCTGATGCGCCGGAAGACATTTTGTTCTATACCGAAAAATTTTCCCCTAAAACCGTTTATGAGAGCCGGAAAAGAAGCAGTGAATTAAGAGAACAGAAAAAAATCCGCACATTCCGCCAATATCTATTTGAAAGAGGGAGGCGAAAATATCCCATCTTGCTGATTACCCGGTATTCTCTTAAGAGCTATTATCCCGATCTTTCGACTATTTTGTTCCAGATTCCCTTGACACACAGTGGGGTAGATCGTTTAGCCGACATGCTAGAAATCGCTGTAGCGGAGCAAGAGGGTTTCAACATTAATTTTATGCGCCTGAGAAAACATTTTTCAAACTGGTCTTACATCTACTACTACATCACTCCTCTCAAGAGGGAGAGCGCTGTAACTGGGGCTTCCATTTTTACATCTGATCTAATTCCACAACAAAATTTACTCAATATTGTCGAACTCCTTGATATTATTGCTGCCCATATTGATCTCGAACTCACCGAATCCCTACTTAAAAGCTTCAGTCTCCGTTCTTTCATCGCTGCAATCATGTCACGCAACATGTCGCACAACTTAGGCAGTCATGTACTGGCAAGGGTCGCCTCGCAGAGTGTGATGGAGCAGACCCAGAGCAAGGGAGTTTCGGAAATCCTGAGCCTGATGTACAAAAAACCGGAAGAGGGTAGAGACCTGGCCAAGGAACTGATTCACTGGTCGAAGGATGCCCAACTATTGTCCCTCTATACCCAACAACGTATGGATTTTATCGCCCAGGTTTCTTTCGATTGGCCAACCTGGACCGAGCCTGCCTATCTACTCAAAGACCTGCTGCGCTGGTTTCTCTACCAAAAACACCTGCTTAATTTTATCGCCGCCTCGGAAGAGTTAGGCGCCCGCCTGTTCCATCCCCGCCGCCATGAAGAGAATTTAAAGCAGTACGCCGGCGATATCCGGCTGCACGTTTTTTTAGCGCCGGAGGAGGTCTGGGCGGCGCCGGGCGGCGCCTTCCGCGGCAGGGATGAGCCGGGGAAGACCCCGGTGGAAAGTCGCATGGACGATATTCTGCGCTGCCCGCCCAAATTTTACCTGGAAAACGGCGACCGGGAGTCCTGGAATCCCTGGAATCACGTTCTTTTGTACACCCCAGAAAAGGGCGAGCCTATGGGCGAAACCACCAAAGATATTCTGCTCGCCATCCCCGGGGGAGTGGTCGGCTACCACGCCTTTTACGTGATCCTGGAAAATATCATTCGCAATGCCGCCAAACACGGTTTTGTCAAAGCCGGCACCGATCATTTAGATATCGTGATCGAAGTTTGCTACTCCTCCCGGCAGCGCATCCATATTCGCGCCGCCAACGGACGGCGAGTTCCCGCCTGGCTGTTGCGCATTTATGATAACGTTAGCTTTGTCCGGAAGAAATATGGCCGCGGCGAGGTTCCCTTATGGGGAGAGCGCGACGGCGAGAAGGGCATCAACGACCGTCTGGGTCTTTCGGTGATCCAGGGCGGGGTAAAAAAAGAAGACTGGGGTCTGGCGGAAATGAAAATCGCCGCCGGGTACTTGCAGCAGCGCAGCTTAGAGCACATCGGGAAATTGGAGGAAGCCGTTACCGGGCGCAAAATCAGCGAGTTGCCCCGGGGAGAGCTGGATAGGGAGATGCTGAACCAGGCGGACGGGGAGGGAAAGGGCGGATCGGCGATCATTCGGGCGGTGGAATCGCCCATCGGCACCTTAGGATACGAATTTTACGTGCTGCGCCCCCAAACCGTGGGCATCATCGATCCAGAGGGAGACGAGTATGTTTGAGCAAAAAACCGTTTTTGCCAGGCCGGAAGAGCTTCAACAATATTCGGTGTACCTTCGTTCCGAGGAGAGCGACCGGGATTTCGATTTCCTGGTGTTGATCGATCCGCAAAACCGGGAGAAGCGCCCGGCATTCACCCGGGAGCTTTACCAGGCATTGATCGAGAACGAAAATGAACCTTCCCGCACCTTTGCCCGGGAGGACCACCGGCGGGATCTGGAACGTTGGCTCGGGGCCGGGGATGGCTGCATCACCCCGTTGAGCTGGCTGAAGATTGCCATCGAGCGTTATCCCAACCGCCTGTTCGTGGTCATCGACCCCGATCAGCCCCGGGAAGCCGGGGGATGGAAAAACCGCGCCGGCTTGACTCCCCTGGATGAAGATTTTTGGTACCAGGAAGAACCGGCCCAATCCGGCTGGTTCAAGAAGCCCGCCGTTAATGGGGACGGCATGACCAGCGAAGACCGCATACGGCACTGGTTTCATCCCCGGTTTTTGTACCAGCGTATTTGCTGGGTAGATAAACGGGAATTCTCCCGGGTTTTGGGCGATTACCAGCGGTTGTTCGAGAGCGAGGCGTACGCCTTCAAGGATATTACCTGCCAGAGCGGGAAACCGCTGCCCCGGGGCAGTTATTTCAAACTCTGGCTCTATTTGAAATGGGTGATCCATTTGAGCAAGCGGGTTCGCCAAATTAACCAGCGTTACCTGCTGGTCAATTTTTTTAACCTGCATTCCACCTCGGAAGACGAGAAGAAGAATCCGCCCTATTTTGCCGACACCCTGCCGCCGCGGCTGCGGGCGGCCGAGCCGGGAGTGCAAAAGGGTATTGTGATGATCGACCTGGAGAACGGTTCCTTGTCCCTGCCGGAAAAGTCCCCGGAGGAGATTGCCTATCCCACGATACTCTTTCGCCGCCACGCTAACACCTTCCGCTATTACGGGCAGAGCGGCAAATGGCAGCCGGAATACGGGGGATACCGGCACGTTTTTTACGGTGAGGGGTTATCGGGGGCGCTCTCATACTGGAGCACCCTGGTGGAAGCGGTCGCGGATATGCGCCTGGCGCGTTCGGTCCGTTTCGTCCTTTCACTTACCGAACAGGCGCTGTTGCGCACCTACTTAGTGGATGAACGGATGCAGGACTGGTACGGGGGGGTGAGTACCGAGATGGCCGGCTCCCTGATCCAGCAGCGGGTGTTCGTGGCCTTTTTGGGAAGCCCCTCCCACTATGACCAGAGAAAGAAGCCGGGGCACAACCTCTACGCGACGGTGAATGTCTCCGCACAAGGGATCGTTTCACGCTTCAGCGATGAAGATATTCTCAAGCTCATTACCACCGCGCGGCCAATTCGCAACAAGTTGGACCTGCTGGTGATCCACCAGGGAATTCTCGATAAATGGCGGTCCAACGGGGCAAGCCTGGCGCAAGCGATGTTAGAGTGGAAAGATTCGGTTCCCTTCCTGGTGATTACCTCCGGGCGGGGAATGCCGTATCACCTTCCACCGGGGGTGAAATTTTTGCCCTACAGCGCGGTGGAGTCCTGTTTAAATGGTTCTTATTTCGAGAAATTAACCTTGATTCGCCAGGTTTTCTCTCTAATCTGGGAGGAAATTAAATGAAATTAGTGGTCTTCCTTAAGCGATTGGGGAATTATGGGAATTCTCTGGCAGAGTCTGCCTCAAATATCTTTCCTATTAAGGAATACCAGGGCTTGCACATTTATCAACTCTCAAATAATTTTCACCAACTATATATTGTTGAGATTGGGGAACAGAATGTTGTAGATATACAGTACCGGAATCAGTCTTTGTTTTGTCAATTCCCTCCTTTCTCTGGATATAGTATTGCAATTGATCGGTCTATTTGCTTAATAATAGTTTACCATTGGGGTAGAGGAATATCTTTAAGGTTTAACGATCGCGTACCTGAATTGCGAGTACTTCAAAGTGGTTTGAATGGAAACTGGAAAGTGATTTCACCAGATGGTCTTGTTGCAATCACCTCAGGGGGAAGCGATCCAATTATTGAGTTGTTGAAAACCTTTTTTGAACCTAATGATAAGAATGCCGAGAAATTGAAGAAGATAGAGGCCATTCTTAAAAAAATTGATAATTGTGAGATTGCTGATAAACAGAATTGATGTATATGAAGACGATTATCGTTTGGACTTATACCTCTAAAGAAGAAGAAATTTTTGCATCGAAAAAAGCAATCGTTGGCAGATGGTTAAATGCCGAGAATAAAGACTTACAGCTTATTATTTACAAACAGAAGTGTATCGAATTTAAAAAGGAAAATAATAGAACAAAAATTGCTTTTGTAAAGAAACAATATGATTTGAATTGTCCTGATCGAGTGGGAATAGAAGACCTTGAAATAGGTAAAGACGTAGTTCTATTTCATCATAATTGGAGGGAAATAGCCGGCCATGAATTCATACCGGCAGAAGTTTCGATTTTAGACTACAGTTCTACTGATGAGCCATTCTATACAGAAATGAAAAGCGATATTCAAAAAGCGGAAGATGAACGAGCTTTTATTTTAACCGCTCAGAAATGGATTAGATTTTATTTTGACCACTATCGAAGAGAACCGATTCGCCTCATTAAATCTCGGGTATTAAACTTATTGGCTCCCCGCCATATCACACTTCAACACATTCAACATTTGTTATTGGAAAAAGAATTTGATAAAGCAGAAAAAATTTTTAAAGAGGTTGTAGAAAAGGGGGAAAGAATAAATTCTCTCTCACATTTATCCAGTTCCGACTTAATAAAATTATGGTATTTCATTCTTGGTGATGCTCTGAATTGGGAGGGAATTAAAATAGTTCCTCCCCAAGATGTGTATTTACCGGAAGACAGAAATAAAGAAGGAAAACCTCTTTACTTTTGGATAAAAAGTTATCTCAGTGATGTAAGTTTTCAACAACTTGACGCGTGGCAAATACTTCTAAGAATTTCTGGATTGCAGCAACAAACAGACAAGTTTAGTATTAATACTTTTTCTTGCGTCTTGAATTTTGAAAAAATTTTTGAAACCATAGCATATAGTAAGAACACCCACGATTGGTTAAAGGCAATTACAAATTTGGCTGAAAGAAATAGGACAAAAAATCCATTGGATTTTCTTTGGGGAATACTATATAAAGCGGAAATCGAAAATAGAAATGTAAGTGAGCTTTTTCAGCGGGATTTGACATATCAGGGAATATGGTCACACTTATCTGAATTCAGATTTCCCTCTGATGAGATCATAATTGTTAACAATTTTTTTAGTTGGTATCAAGAATTAAGCTCTGTCTTTGATAAAATTCAAAACATGGGATTCCGATGAACAGAAGTCTATTAATTATCAGTTTTGAGCCTCTAATACAGCGATTGAAGGGGTATATCGAAGAACAATATCAGAAGACTGTTAGTTTATTAGAATTGCCCTACCGACTTTTTGATAATACCCCTGTTTATAAGATAGATGTCTATTATTATTACTTCCAAAAGATTTCACGTTGTCTCGATAGCTTTTCACCTACATTCTTAAGAAATTTGGTTGTCTTTTTTACAATACGTATTGATTACCATAATTTCGAGAGGTGGAACCCCCTTCTGCATTTTGAAGAATCAAGAGCACGTTCACATCCCCCTGAAATCCTGTTAAGTTGGCTCATATTAAGTTATCCGGAAGTGCAGTGGATATTTTTAGGGCAAAGAGGGGAGAATTCAACAGAATCGGTTGATATGTTTCACCTGATGTCCGATTATTTGGATGTCTCAAATATATTTGTTCACCCGGCGTACGTCCCGATGTTTGACCCGAGTGGACTAAGGAATGAAATAAAAAAGACTCTAACCAACCCAATTGATTGGGAAGAGCGGCGCATTGTTAATGGGATACCTCAAAGAAGTAAGACCGCGATCGCAATTGATGAAGAAACGTCATATGCTTATTTAAATGCATATACTGCATATCGTTTTGGATACCGGGGATGGGCAATTACCGCTTGGGAGATGATGTGCAATGTTCTTGGAGCTAAAAATGAAAAAATTGATCTCGTATTTGAAGATTTATATCTAAACTTTTCTGATAGCACTTCAAGTTTTAATCAAGCCAGGAATTATGGAAAATGCAGGCAATATTTTAGTTATCAACAAGAACGGCTTTCCAATTTGGAATTTAGAGACTGTTTATTCCCTTTGCTCAAAGACGTTCAGCGTAGAATTATTATTACAGTTGGACATCGAAGAACAACAAAAGAAAAGAAGAAATGGGATGATAACCAGGAATACCTGGAGACATTTGATTCTACCTGGAAAAAGATACTTCTAAAACCCCTTTCCGGTATATTTGATCTTTGGAAGAAAGCGAGGCTTTTTCCTGTTCAAAATTGTGTCGATGACTCTGATAGTTGGAATAAAAAACTCTCCGGCGTTCTCCGATTTAATTTTCTCAAAAACCGCAAAGAATTTCCGGTATTCGCAGAGGGGTTTATTTGGCCTCCTGTTCATGAACCCGATCCAGAAAAAAAGGGTTCTCATAGTGCTCCCGGAAGATTATTGGAGATTGCCGAACGATTAATTGAACGTGCAGAAAAAATTTTAACGGATGTAAAAAATATACCAGATGCTATTCAAGCTGCAGTTTTAGCTTTGGAAGCTAAAGAATTATTAGCTGATCGTACACCAGAAACCGCTTTGCAAGCCCTCTCGGTTCAGCATCAGGCTGAAATTCTAGCTGAGAGCATGTTTCATGGAGGGAAGTTTGATCTGAATGTAAAAGATCGGTTTAAAGAGATTCAGAAAGAAGTACAAGCTATTAGTCGGTGGTTTAATCCTGAGAGAAGAAAATTCTCCGAATTAAATACTCAATTAACTCTTATTGAAGATTTGGCAAAAAAATTTCGCCACCTGAATCAGTTTTACGAAGAACAAGAATGTTTGGAAGTTGCAAGAAAATTACGGTTTGCTGTTTGGATTCGTAAAAACCCTATTCGGTGGTTGTGGTGGCCCCTATTAAAATATATCGACATTATTCTGCGCTCGCCGAGGTACATCCTATCTGTTGTCTTTATCTGGATCATTTTATTTACCCCGGTTTATTTTTTTAGTAATCCCCAACAGGCGGAAGGCATTTTGGGAGCTTTTGCTGCTGCCATTGCTTTTTTCTTTACCCTCCAACCAGCCGAGGGCTGGAGTGGCATCACAATATTCGGGACCAAATATTGGTGGAATTTAATTATTGCTTTCCAGGGAGTTGTCTCATTTGTTAACCTGGGTCTTTTTCTGGCGCATATTTATATGATCATTTCCCGGAAATAAGAAATGAGTAGAATAGTGTTTTGGTGTTCAAGTGTTATAGTGTTCCGGTGCGTAAATAAATAACGGTATGAAACTCAAAACTCGAAACGACAACACAAGAACACAAGAACACCATAACACTATTTCACCTCTCCACCGCCACCCCCAAAAACATCAACTGTCCGCGGCGCTGGATTTGCAGCGCTGCGGCGTCGCCGGGCCGGAGCTTTTCCAGTTCTGCCCGCAGGCCGAACAGCCCGGTAATCTCCACCCCGTTAATGCTGTAAATAACGTCGCCGGGGTAAAAAGCGCCGTTCTCCACCGGGTTGTCCGCGGAAATGGCGGCCACCAGCACCCCGAACTTCTTTCGCAGCCGCGGCAGCATTTCTTCGACCCGGCTGTCGATGTCGATGGCCAAAATGCCCAACCGCGGGACCAGGTTCTCTGTAGGGTCCGCCAGGTCGAGGAAGCGGGAAGCCTCGTCGGAACGCTCGATCACCTTCACTTTCACGGTCAGCCGCTCGCTGCCGCGCAGCACTTCCAATAACACCTCTTCGCCGACCGGCTGGCGATAGAGATTTACTTCGAATTGCCGCCCGTTTTCCATGATTTTGTTGTCTAAGCTGAAAATGACGTCCCCGCTCTTCAAACCCGCTTCCGCCGCGGGGCTTCCCGGATACACGTCCCCCGCCACCACCCCCCAGTCCTGCGGCAGCTTCAGCCCCCTGGCCAGGGCGGGGGTGATGGTCTGTGCGTTTACCCCGATCTCTCCCCGGCGCACCCGCCCGTGCCGTTTGATCTGCTCGAATACGTTTCTCACGATGTTGCCGGGCGCGGCAAATCCCAACCCCTCGCTGCCCCCGGATTGGGTGAAGATCAGGGTGTTGATCCCCACCACCTGGCCCTCGGTGTTGACCAGCGGACCGCCGCTGTTGCCGGGATTGATCGGCGCATCGGTTTGAATGTAGATCATGGGGTCTTCCGGCCGTAATTGTCGCGCCACGGAGCTGATGATGCCCAGGGTGACGCTATTTTCCAGCCCCAGGGGACTGCCGACCGCCAGTACTAATTGCCCCTGGCGCAGCAAATCGGAGTCTCCCAATTGGAGGTAGGGGAGATTCCGCTCCTCGATTTGCAGCACGGCTAAGTCCGTTTCCCGGTCAAGGCCCAGAATCGTCGCCGGCAGCTTCTTTCCCCGCGGCCTCAAAATCGAGCGGGATTTAGCGCCCGGTTTGTCCAGGGAGGCGAGCTGCACTTCCACCCGGGTCGCTCCCTCTACCACGTGGGCGTTGGTCATGATGTAACCGTTGGGGTCGAGGATAACCCCGGAACCGCTGCTGCGCTGGGGGGCCAGAATGCTGGAAGCGGTTTGTGCGTCCCCGGGAGCGTAGCCGGTGGAAAAAATTTGCACCACCGCCGGGGCTACCTGCTCCGCCAGGGCTTCAAAAGAGCCGCTCAACTCTCCCAGGGCGGCCAGGGCTTTCTTTTGCTGCGAGGTTTGGGCGAAAATGCTCCCCACGGTGAAGATCAGGAGGAGCAGCGTTCCTCCCGGCCTTAGATTTATTGGGATTTTCATACGATTCCCTTTATAGTTTCCGAAGAAAAGCAAAATTGAGCCAGCGATAACTATTCCTGCCCCTCCCCACATCATCCCTGCGGCTTCAAAATGATTCCCTTATGCTGGTGGCCGTTCATTTTCACCACCACCGGCGTCTCGAACCGCAGATGCCGGGTAAATTCCAATCCCTCGTAAGGCTGCTGCGCTTGCAGCCACTTCCAATCCACAAAGCTCTCATCGTTCAAGGAATCGACCGTGAAATAGCCGACCATAAACGAGGTAATGTTCTGGAAAAAATGGGAGCCCTGGGAAGGGGTCACGTCCATATTCTTGAATCCGGTTTCCACAATGGCTTTAGCGCCGGAAATCTGCTCCCAGCGCACCGGAATGCCCAACCAGGGGTCCATGGATCCCCAGCGGCCCACGCCGATCAGCAGGTAGGGGCGTTTTTCCGCCAAAAGTTTGGCGTTGAAATAATAAACTTCCCGCGCTACCTCGCGGCTTTTGGCGCGGTCAAACCGTTCGTAATCCACCATCACCACGTCATAAATATGCTCGATGAGGCCGTTGCCTAACACCTTATCGCTCTTGCAGATCAATTCCCCGTTCTCGGTTTTCCCAAACCGCAGTTGATCCATCTCCCGGCTGAGCACCAGCGGCCGCACTTGCAGCACCCCGAATTCTTTCGGTTCCCCGGGCGGCGCGGACAGGTTGGCGGCAAATTCGATCTCGACCGGGGTGCCCATCCCCTTGCGCCCCATCTCCATCAAAATTTCCAGAATCTGCGGGAAGGGGAAAATCTTGTTCTTGAGGATCGGGGCGAAGGTAACCAGCCGGGGACCGGGGCGCGAGAGGCCGTCATAGATAGCGTGGTTCTGGTGGGAGTACGTGGAGCCGACGTGATAGAGGGTCCCGTCTTCCTCGGCCTCGCTCAAGGGCAGGGAGCAGATCAAGCCCCGGTAACTTTCCAGGCTGGCCTCCAGGTGCGTTTCCAGGTCCAGGGCGTAGAAATTCTGCTGGCTGTTTTTGAGAGTATCCGGGATGGTCGAGAACTGGGGGAGGTGATGGGGGTATTTTGCGCAGAAGCGCACCGAGGCGCCCCCTTCCACCACCATTTTACCCAATCCCAGGGCCACGGAAATGATGCCGTCGTCCGCTTTCTGGGGCGCCACGGGGTAAAAATTGTGCGACTTGGCCACTCCCGAAACTTCCGGATAAAAACGGGTTTTATGCCGCGCCCCGACCATTTTCTGGATGATCACGGCCATTTTTTCCTCTTCTAAGCGGTAGGAGGTCACCCGGATGTAATCTTTGGCAAGATTGTAAAAGGTGGAGGCGTATATGCACTTGATGGTATTCAATAATTCCTGCAGGCGCTGCTGCGGGTCCGGATGCCGGTTGGGGATCATGTAGGTTTCGTACACCCCCGCAAAGGGATGGTATTGGGAATCTTCTAACAGGCTGGAGGAGCGAACCGCTAAAGGAATGGTCATGATTTCCAGGAATTCCCGCAACTGTTCGACCACCTCGCCGGGGAATTTGTTGGCCGCCAGGAACCGCCGGGTAATTTCCCCGTCGTCATTCGCGGAGAGGGCAAAATTCCGCAAGTGATTCTCATCCAGGAAATAGTCGAACACGTCCGTGCCTAACACCACCCCCGCGGGAACCTGCACCACCACCCCTTTGAATTTGTGGCGAAGATCGGAGTTGTTCAACAACAGGTTGACGAAGCTGATCCCGCGCGCTTTTCCTCCCAGGGAGCCTCCCCCGATCCGCGCAAAACTGCCGTTGGGATCGAAGGTATCCTTCCGGAAATCGGTGACGGTGCCGCGATGGCGGGCCTTGCGGTACTCCTGGAGGGAAGAGATCAACAGTTGCCGGAGGTCCTCGATGGACGCGAAATCCGATACCTTGCGGGGGCGCAGGCGGTGGGCAAGCCAGAATTCCGTGCGGGCTTTTAGCCAGTTGGAAAAATGATTGCGATCCGCATGGTATTTGATACTTTCCCCCGGCACCAGGTGTAGCTGCTGCTCCAGGGAACTGAGGTTATGGGCGCGCCCGACCTCCCGGCCGTCATCGGTGCGGAAAATGAAATCGCCGAAACCGAAATTATCCATGATGAATTTATGGAGATCGTTCAGCAAAGTAGGGGAATCTTTCAACAAAAACGAAGTCCCTGCTTCGTGGGCGCGGGCGCTGTTTTCCGGCGTATTGGATTGCAGCAGAATGGGAATATCCCCCATGGTTTTTTTAACGTTGCGGGCGAATTCCAACCCCGCCTCGGGATCCTGCCGGCCTTCGTGAATGAAATCAATATCGGAAATGATGCCTAAGATATACTCTTTATATTTCTCGAAATAATCCCAGGCCTGCTCGTAATTGTTGCACAGCAAAATTTTGGGCCGGGCGCGCATGCGCAGGTAACGGTCCGGCAGGTTCACCCCTTCGGAAATCAGGCGCAGGGACTGGTTGAACAGCTCGTTATAGATGATGGGCAGAAAAGAGGAATAATAACGCACGTTATCTTCAACCAGGATGATCACCTGCACCCCGATGGTGCGGGTGTCGTGCTCCACGTTGAAACGGTCTTCCAATTGCTTGATAATGCCGATGAGAATGCGAAAATCTCCCTGCCAGATGAACACCTGGTCGAACAGTGCGGAAGTGTTGTAGTGCGAGAGCAGCTCGGAGGTCTCCCGGCTGTCGTAGGTCAGCAGCACAATCGGAACGTCGATGCCGGAGCCGCGCACCATTTTTGCAAAGCGGGTCACCTCCATGTCCTGGATGTGCGGCGTGGTGATGATGAGGTCGTATTTGCGTTCGTCGCGGGCCAGCTCCAAAGCTTCTTTGCCGTTGGAGACTAAGGTAAATTCCGGCGCGGGACTCAAGTTCAGGCCCTGGTACTCTTTGCGGATCACGTCGTAGAGCCGCCCGTCTTCCTCGAACACGTAAAAATCGTACAGGCTGGAGACTAAAATGACGTCGCGGATGCGGTAGCGCATCAATTCGTGGAATCCCTGGAAGATTTTCCCGAAGCGGTTTTCCAGGTGGGGAATTTCGGGGGTTTTGGGAGGGTGTTTCATAAAACTCTCGTGGTACCTCGTTTCCTTATAATTAGCATCAATTGCAAAAATAGAACCCTCCCGGAGGTTCTGAACCCCCGGGAGGATTGCAAAGTTCACCGGATCAGTAACATCTTCCGCACTTTAATGAAATCTTCTGCCCGCAGCCGGTAGAGGTACACCCCGCTGGCCGCCGCAGCCCCGGCGTCGTTGCGCCCGTCCCATTCCGCCCGGTAATAGCCGGCCGGTTTGCCGGCCTCATTGAGCAGGGTGCGCACTTTCTGCCCCAGGGTGTTATAAATGGTGATCTCCACGTCGCTGGCCGCCGGCAGTTGATAGCGGATCGTTGTCGTGGGGTTGAAGGGGTTGGGATAGTTCTGCTGCAAATCGAAGCTGCGCGGCAGGCCATCCCCGCCCGGTTCCGAGATGATGCCGGTAACCGGATCGGCCAGGTAAGCCGTAACCATCAGGTTGCCGCCGGTAAAATTCATCCAGCCGCTGGTAGTGGTGTAATACCGACCCCGCCCGGCGTTCGGAGAGCTGGCGTCCGTCCCGATGCCCGGCGCGCCGGGAGAGGTGGGCAGGAAGTTGATCACAGCCCAGAAATCCCCGCTCTCGATCACCGGCGGCTCGATTCCCGGGAGGGTAAGAATGACGTCGCCCACCGGGCTTACTGCCGGGGCGTTCACCCGGTAAGGCCCGGCCAGCAGGTCGCCGGGAACCCCGCTGTTATCGGCGTGAATCGTAAAATCAAACCCTTCGGTGCCGTTGACGATGGTGGTCAGGCGCACCACCCGGCAGGGATAGAACGGGGGGGTGTAGCGTAGCGCAAATTTGTTGTCGTTATAGGTGAAATCCACCACGTAAAACGCTTCCCAGGTGCCGTCGTCGTAGGCAAGCGGGGTTAGAACCGGCTCGTAGCAGGCAAATTCGCCCGCCGGGCTGCTAAGAGGACCGGTCCACACTGTGCCGCCGACGGTGATCTCGGCTTCCAGGCGGTATTCGTACCAGCCGCCGCAGATCACCTCGTCATCCTGCAGGGACTGCACCCCGGGATTCACGCTGGCCAGGAACTGCCCGTTGCGATAGACGTGAATGGTCGGCGGGGCGGGCAGGGGATCGTTGTTCAATCCCTGGGTCGGGTCGCTCCAGGTGAGCAGCAGGCTGTTGCCCTGGCGTGTAAGAACAATGTCCGAAGGGGCTTTGGGTGGGGCGTCTAAGGAAACGTCGATGCCCACGCTGCCAAAATAACGGGGCGTGAAAACGCTGTTCATGGTCTGCGGCCACCAGCCGTTGTAGATCGGGTTTCCCTGGGGGTCGCGGGCGATCAGGAACGCGCCTAACCCCACGATCCGGTCGGGACTGTACACCTGGAGTTGATACCCTTCTAAAAAACCCATCGGGATGGCCACTTCCCCCTGCACATGCCCGGCGGCGTCGGAAAAGGCCACTTCCGCCCCGGTGAGGGTGATGATGTCTCCCACGCCCCCGCCGGCATATATTTTACGGAAGCGCAAATCCGCCCCGGTGGGATGCCAGTACGCCCAGAAATTGCCCTCCTGGTACACCGGCAGGGCGCTGCGCGGCTCGAAGTCATTGTTGTTATTGTCATCAAGGTACAACCCGAAGCCCTCGTTGTTATCCAGTGCAGCGTTCAGGAAATCTTCCCCGGCGACGTAGAGCATATCGCCGGCGTCATCGAATTTGAGGTACATCAGCGTGGAACCTTGAGGTTTGGGTGTGCCGCTAAAGTAGCCGAAGATGTCGGAAATATCCACCGTGAAGGCGTCGTCCCACTCGCCCGGGGAAAGAATCCCGTCGATCAGGGGGGCAACGCTCTGCTGGGGCGCATCGAACTCAAAGGTCAGCAGGCTGTCGCTCACCCGCCCCAGGGCTTCGTTGGAATAGACGCTCTGGCCGGTTTCGTCGAAGAGGTTGATCACGTAATAGTAATCCCGCAGGGGGAATACGCTGGAATCCGCGTAGCTGGACTGGGCGGCAGGGATGCCGGCGATGCGCTGATAAGGCCCCCCGGGCAGCAGACTGCGGTACACCGCGATGCTGTCGGCGAGATACGCCGGGATTGTGGATTTCGGATTTCGGATTGCGGATTCCCCAAAGGGTCGGGTCGGATTTAGGATTTCCAAATTGGGCGCTGAAGGGAGAGGCCAGTTGGCGGAAGCGGATAGTTGCGTATTTGCCGGGAAGGGATTGGCAGGGCGCTGACCCGTTTCCACCGCCGCCAGGTTTTTCTGCAGCGGCAGGGGATCGGCGGCCAGGAGCATTTCCGGGGTCAGGTGGAAACCGCCGGCAAGCGGCGACCCGGGGAACAGGCCGGTCCAACTGAGCTGAATGATCCCCGGCAGGCCGCTGGAAGCGCTCAGCGCGGGGGGCTGGGCGGTGAAAGGATCGAGCGTAAAATTGACGCCGAGGTTTGCGCCGCCGTTCGTTACCACCACCCCGGCGACGTCCCCGAAGGTATAGCCGGGTTTCTCCGCCCGGATGGTGTAAGTTCCGGCGGGAATATTTTCAATCACGTAATTGCCGTTGGCGTTAGTGATCGCGCTGCGCTCCGTGCCCAGTGCGCGCACCAGCACGCCGCTGTCGTCGCCGGTATCGCTGAGGTTTACCACCCCGCTCACCGACCCGCCGCCTAAGTCAATCGCGACCAGGTAGAGCAGCCCGCCGTTGCCGAACTGCCGGGCGTGCACCGCTTTTCCCCCCGCCAGCACCCGTTTGCCGTCCTCGCTGATGTCCACCGAGAACAGCGATCCGGGGGTCGAGCGGCTGAAGGTGACATCGCCGCTGGCCACGTCGAATACCAGCAAATCCGGCAGGGTGTGGTTCAAATCGCCCCAGGTAACCACTGCGGCCACCCGCCCGTCGTCGGAAACGGCGATGTCATCAACCATGTCGCCGACGTTAGGATAGATCCAGCGCGGAAGGCCGTCACCGTAAGTATCGAACGCCATCACCGTGCCGTCGTTGCCGGTGGCGAAGAACAACAAACTCCCGGCCAGCACGGTGTTGCCGTCCGCGGAGACCTCCACGGAAGAAGCCCAGTTGGTGAACTGCCCCGCGGGCACCCGGTACTGCCAGATCAGGTTATATTGCTGGGCGACGGGATCGAAGACGCGGGTTTGCACAAAGCCGCTCAAATCCGCCGTCACCAGCACCGACCCGTCGCGGCTGATGGCCGGGGCGGATTCGGTGTTGTCCACAAAATCATCCCAGACCAGGGAGCCGTTAGCAGGATCGAAAACATAGATATGAAAGCGCCCGCTCACCGCCACGTGGGAGCCGGAGGCGGAGATCGCCGCTCCCGCCCAGTTGCCGATAGCGCTTTGGGGCAGGTCCACCTGCCAGAGAGGTGTGGGGCCGGCCGGGTCGATGGCATATACCCGGGCGGCGCCGGCGCCGCCGACTGCGCTGGCCAGGAAGATGGCCAGGGAACCGTCGCGGGAAACCGCGACCTGGGACGCATAGAGAGAGTCCGGGATGGTCAATTGGTAGGTGATATTTCCGTTCGCGGGATTCAGGAGGTAAAAATTGAACTCTGCGGCGGCCGCGATCACCGAGCCGTCGCCGGAAATATCCGCCACGCCGTCATTCGGCGCAGTGAGGAATTCCCATACCGGAACGTTGTTGGCGTCCGTGTAGCGGGAAACCCGGGCGTTGTTCAATCCCCAGGCGGTTAGCGGCGTGTCCCCGGCCCCGTCCAACATCGTACCGTTGGCGATGGCCACGGGATCCTGGTAGTTCCAGATGATGGAGCCATCTAATACTCTCCGGGGGGCGGGGGAGGCTTTCAGGCCCTTCAGGTGCGCGGTGAGCGCTTCCCGCTTGCCGGAATTTGCCTGGGGAACGGTTTGCAGGGCGGATTGACCGCCCTCCTGCAAGATTTTTACCCCTGCTACAGATTTATCTTGCGCCGGGAGAAGAGAAAAACATCCCCACAACAAAATCACTACTCCCCAACACCAACATCGAATGCTGTAACCGGTTTTCATAAATGCCTCCAAAAGTTGTTAATGTGAGGGGAATATAGTGAGGTTCTTTTTAAGATGAAAGAGGAAGAAAAGCGCGGCGGGGCGATGAACATTCCTGTTCGCCGCTGCACCGGGCTGCGCAGGGGGACGGAGAGAAGGGGGGCAAAATAAAAGCCGCCGGGATTGCTCCGCAGCGGCTTGCGTTAACTCAAGAGATCTCCGGAGAGATCTTTGGTAGGGGATTTGTTAAAAATATAGAATCAGCAATAGCCCTTCAAGCGCCGGGGAATTACAGGGTCGTCAAACCTGGCGGGATGAGAGCAGAACGGCGGGATGTTTCCGGCGCAAGCGTGGTCCGGCGGCGCGCCTGCCGGCCGTTTTGGGAGGTCCCTGGTTCGACACTCCTTTGATCAAATATTTTGCCTTGATTTTTATCTTTAGTTTCATTTTCACCTCCAAAATAATCCGTGCAATCATTTTTGCCGCGTCAATAATCCGGCGGGAATGTTAGCAGCGGAATTTTGCCAGGCGATGTTCCTTGCGATACAGTCCTGTTACAGTTTGAATGATAATCTCCTTTGCCGCAATCACTCCGCCAGGCCGCAGTTAATGCTATAGCGAATGATTTCTGCATTGTTCTTCAAGTTCAATTTCCGCAAAATCCGCAGGCGATAGGTGCTCACCGTGCTCAGGCTCAGGGCCATATCATCGGCGATTTTCTTCAGGCGCTTTCCCGATGCAAGCATTCGCAGCACTTCCAATTCCCGGGGCGTGAGCAGCTCCTGGGGCGTTTTTTCCGGAACCGCTTTTTGATGATTGAAAAACAGGCTTTCCACGACGTTCACGCCGAAATATTTTTTATCCGATAAAACCGTGCGAATGGCCATGACCAGTTCCCAGGGGCTGCCGTTTTTGGTCAAATACCCGGACGCCCCGGCCTTGATCGATTGCAGCACGTATTTTTCCTCGCAGTTCATGCTCAAAATCAAGATTCGCAAGCGGGGGTTCAGCTTCATCAATTGCGCTAACAACTCAAAGCCGTCGATATCCGGCAGGACAATTTCCAGCAGGATGATGTCATAATCGCTTTTCAGAATTCGCCGGAGAGCGTCCTCGCCGTTTACCGCTTCATCCACCACCACCTGCTGGAAAGTCGAAACCAGAATCTGTTTCAAATCCTGCCGAACGATATAGTGATCGTCCACGATTAAAATTTTCCGCATTGCATTCCTCTCCTGGGATTAGTCCCCATTGCTATCGCTCTATATTATCCGGGCATCCCATATTCCCGGATGGCAATATCCCACCGCCGCCATTGTAACCTCAACAATTACCGGGGTTATTAAAATACCTGTGGAAAAAAATCTCCTTTCTTCAATCGCCCAAAAGATGTATGGATATTATTGAAAATGGGAATGGTGCAGGCTGGCAGACTAACTCGAGTTGCTAAGGTAGGGATGGGGAATTCAGGTTATTTTTTGGAATTCCCTTCTAAAGGAAATTAGAAGGCGTTCCAAATCGACGCCGTACCCCGTTCCGCCGAAAGGATGTCCGCTCTATCCGGTTTGTTGAAAGAATGTCAATGGTCAATTCTTCGGAAATGCTTTTTCACCGCCTCGGTTTCGCAAAGCTATTTAAGCAAACAGAATCAAATCTCACTGTGAAGCGGGCAAGAGTCTTCGCACAATGGCAGGCGCGGTTTTGCGCCGGCGGGTACCGGGCCAAGAGGCCGGGAATAGCCTGGCGGGATTATCCCCCGCAGTCGGGCAAATACTCTGGCGACTGTCCCGGTGGAACCAATTCGTTTTAAGTGATCCGCAAAAACTCCTGTACAGCGATTTTGGCAATACTGAAATATGTTAATTCCTTGCCCAAAATCACATCTCATTCACTTCTCAATTCTTGCTACAACAGTAACAAACTCTGGTATTTAACGGTTTGTTTTGTGTCACTTATCAAAAATGTAACATTTTTAAGGAATTTTCACCGGTTTTCTGCCGTTTTCCGGCCCTTACGGCGAACCGCCGCTTTTTTTCCCGCCATGGTCGGTTTTCCGGGCATTCACCCGCGGAATGTAGTAATTATGACGTTGAGGCCGGTTCCGAATGGATTTTCTATGACGCAATGCCGGGGCTTGCCCGGCGAAATTTGCTGCGCTTACCGGGGAACGAAGGCGCCGGTTGAGATTGCCCGCATCACTCAAATAACGCCGGGAGAGCCGCCGCCCTGCGGCATCCCTCATTCGGCCTTGATAAAAACCGGGAAGCCGGATCGCTAAACTGTTACAACGGTTTTGTAGCAGTTTGTTCGATTTCCCCGGTTTTTTATGACCGCCCCGGAACCCCTGCCCGGCCAAAATTGATAAAAATACCCTTATTCCCACGGAAAAAGCCCTTTTTATCGCATTTTTTCGACAGGCCGGGTAAAACCATGTCGAAAAATGGGGGAGATTTGCCGGGAAATAACGCTACCACCCTTCGATACGCCTGTCCTCGCCTGCTACGTACTTTTCACGATTGTATCTCCATTTCCCGGGTTTTGCAATTGTTTCGACGTTTTTTTGTAGCTGTATCGCGATCCCCGCCCCGCCCCTCTCCGCGAATAATACGACTTGACGATTTCACGATTTTTTTTCTCGTAAATTTAATTCTACCAAACCGGTAGTAATTTTTTACAAATTTATTTCGATTAAAACGCATAATATTCAAGTTTTCGGTTTTTAATTTATGGCGGAAATTTTTATTGCGCTTTGTCACATTGAGGGGTTCGGGAAAGTCTTTTCTTATCCCCCGTAACGACGAAAGACGAAACGAATGGTCTGATATTTCAGGCATCAAGAATAGCAGCAACGAATATTCTAAAGTGCTAAGGATAGCGAGTCTTCAGGAATGGAATCCGGCCCTCCCGGCGCCCGGCGCCGCTCTTAGCCGTTAAAACTCACTCCCATTATTTTGGTTTCTGAAGCAATCGTGGCAATTTTTCAAAACCCTTTCCGGGGTTTGGAAAGTATCGCCGGTTTTACTCTCCGCCAATCGCGCTGGTAAAACGTTCTTTGGCAAAGACGGTGGAAATCACCCGGTTGAGTGCTGAAGACTTGCTTGACAAAGTGTTGCCGGCTATGGATTCCGGACCGTAGCGAAAATTAAATAAATGCACCTGAACTCAAATGAAATACGGAAGCTGAAGCAGCAAGGAGCAATAGCGATGACGGCGAATTCACTGCGAATCAAGAAAAGCTCGATTTATGTGTTGGGAAAATTTACCGAACAATTGGCCGGTTTATTTATCACCTGGCTGTTGATGACACAACTATCCCTTTCGGACTATGGGATTTATAATCTCTTTTTGGCAATTGCCGCGTGCCTGGGCACTTTTTCTTCCGTCGCGGTTATGCCGCTTTTCTATCGCTACTTGCGAACTGCTGCTCCGAATGGTGTATTTTCCGGATTTCCCCGGCTCGTCCGCCTGGGATTGAGTTCCCGGCTGATAATCCTTTTGCCTGCCGTTATAATCGTTTCTGGGTTGATAGGAAAGTGGGGATTTTTGCTCCATCTGGACGGCCGCGCCCTTTATTTTTCGATTTTTGCCATCACGGCCCTCTCTTTGCTACAGGCAGGTTCGCTGCAACGGATTTTAGAAACCCTGTTCCTGCACAAATATGTGGCCCTTGCGACTATGATTTATACTGTCAGCCGGTTTTTCGCCCTGGGAATCGTTTTTTACCTGGGTTACGGGTTATTAGAAGTTCTGTGGATGGAATTGGCGGCCTCACTGGCTCTCCTGGGCGCTTATGCGCGTTACGCCGTCGCGGGCCTCAAAGCGTTGCCGGATCAACCCCGGGCTGCGGCAGGAGTTTCGGTCCCTACTCTGCTGAAACAGCTGTTAAATGCCGGGCGGCTCACCTTTTTCAACCAGCCGGGAACGTTGTTATTCAATATCTCCACGGACTTTATCATCATTGCCTTTTTTCTGGATTTGAATGGGTTGGGCGGGTATGCCTTTGTCGCCCACTTGAGTTATTTGATCTCGAAATGCCTGCCGGCGAATCTTCTGAAGGGGGTCATTATCCCGGCATATTTTTCCCGCTATGTCTGCTCGAACAACAAAATCGAATTGGGCAAGATGTTCCAGATTATTACCAAATTGACCGCCTTTGTGTTGTTCCCGATTTTTATCATAACGGTGATTCTCGGCAAGGAGGTCATCGCCCAGGCAGTCGATGCCAGGTACCTGGAGGCCTACCCGGCCATGGTGCTCTTACTGTTCTACCACGTGATGCTTTCTTTTCCGGCCGCCCTGCCCCTGCAAGTTCTGGAGCGCACGGAATTTCGCCTCATCGGGAAAATCGCCCTGGTGTACAGCATCGTTATGAGCTTCATCCTGGTGCAGACCTGGGGGATCACCGGGGTAGCGCTTGCCAGCGCCAGCGCCATCCTCTGGCAACGAATGGTTGAATATTACATGGCGAAAAAGCACGTTCAGGTGGCGTTACCGTGGAAAGATCTGCTGAAGATTTTTTTCAACAGTCTCACCATCGGGGCGCTGGCAATGCTGGCAAAGCCGTTCATGGGCAGCCTGCCGGCGCTGGGCATCTTCCTGGCCGCCGCCGCAATCATTTACTTGACACTCTCGTACTTCAATATGGCTTTTATTAGCGAAGAACGCCGCTTGCTCTACCAACTGGCCGGCAAGCGGTACTCGCGCTCCCCGGTGGAGGGCTGAGCCGGGCGCTTTCCGTTGAAAACGGAAGCATTCCGGCCGCAGGTTTACAAGAGGCAATAATTTTATGATTTATGATCCTTTAACTAACGTTCAACTCTTCAAAACAACAGGAGATTGTGTTATGGCACGTGAAACCATGATTCCGGTGACCAACGTGGGTATTTGGGAAGCGGGTGTGGCCGCAGATGAAAAAAGCTATGAGCGTATTGCCGCGCCGTACGTTAAACAGGCCGGGAAATCGCCGGAGCAGGCGCAAGAGCGGCTCTCCGGTTTCAAGATCGGCGTTGCTATTTGGGGGACGTTATCCGCGGCTTCGATCGGGTTTTGGCTGGTTCTGGGATATTTCTTGCTGCCCTGAGAAGCCCTTTTAAAAGTTTGAATTTATGCCCCGAAGCCACAAAAACACCAGGTTTCACTAAGGAATTTATTGTTTCTTTGTGATTCCTTCGCGTCTTTGGGACTTAGTGGCCTGTCTGCCCAGGCAGGCGACTTTTAAAACAGTCTCCGAGGCGCTTTCGGCAGCTCGGGTGTTCCCGGTACTGTATTGACACAGATGTTTTGAGGTTCATTCCGCCTCTCCTCCCGGCAGGCGGGTTGTTGCAGATTCACTAAAAAGTGTCTCATGTCTGCCATTCCCGGATGTCTTTAGCGGGAATCTATGGCGCCGCCAGCAGGCCGGGAGGAGAGGTACTTCCCGCCCGGAGAAGTGCTGTAACCGGGGATAACGCCCGAACAGGAAACATGTACCCGTAATTTTAAGAAAACGATTTTGGATTTTTAGAGGGGAGTGATGAGTGGTTGGTTAGCCATAAAATCATATATGCCAATTACCAGTTGGGGATGACATTGAAGAAAGTTTGCCACCAAGACAGGAAGTTTCACAAAGGTTTTAGCGTTTATATCCTTAAATTTCTTCTATTTCTTTGTGCTTCCTTAACGTCTCGGTGTCTTCGTGGCCATAATTTTTCAACTGGTAATTCGCATCATATATACCCATGAAGGGATAAAAGTTGAAGGATTAAGGATAAGTAAGGTACTTAAAAACAAGCATTTGAATTTGACAGAAAATGCAACTTTCAACCCTTAATGGGTATAATTCGGTCTATCACGTAATCACTGACAATAATTAAGGGGAACCGGAAGCAAAGCTTTTCCCCTGGCGTCGCGGTCCCGGATCGCGACGAGCTTGTAATTGCCAAGTCGGTACGATGTTCCGCATCGTACCGCAAGCGGGGAATCCCGGCTTACCGGCCAAAGAATTGTCAAAGGCATAATCTGAAAATGCCAGTTTAACCCTGAATTTTCATCACAGCTTCCCGGGAAGATGCGCTCCCCGGGAAGATTCTTAGGGAATATCCATACTGAAAAAGGAGTTTCGATGTCGCGGTTAATTAAAGTGTTGGAGAGGGGAAATCCCCTTTTAATCATCATGTATTTGTTCGGTATCCTGCTCTTGATGAGTTTGCCGCCCTGCCGGGCCCAGGACGCCTCGCCGGTTATTGTGTCCTCGGCGATTCCATCCGACCGGCATCCCCGCGCCGGGGAAAAGGTTTCCGTGGCGATTAATTTCGATATGACCGGCAGCGCTTACCGACTGGGCAGTTTTTCCGGGACCTTAACCTGGGACCCCGCCCTGCTGCAATACCAGGGACACTCCGGTATTCTGGCAGGATTTAGCGGGGAAGTCGAAGACCTCTCTGTCGGCGATGGCGTCATTATCTTCCGTGGGTTCAATTCAACCGGCCGGGGCGAGGTTTTCGATATCCTGGTGCTCCATCTTACGGCCCGGGAACCGGGCGGTAATGCTACTACCGTGGAGTTGGAATACTTAGGAATTACCGCTCCCCATTCATCTTCCAATCTAATGCCCTTCCTGGTCGTGAACAATGCAGTCCTGCGGATTTGCAGTAACTTCGCCCCGAATATCCAGTTGCCGGTCATGTTTTACCATTTCGGGGCCCACCCCGTCGGCTCTACGACCACCCAGGTTTTTTGGATCAACAATATCGGCACGGAAGCGCTGCTGGTCAGCGCCACGGAAATAACCGGCAGCGCCGCGGGGGAGTTTGCCATTCTCGAGGGCGGCGCTCCCTTTACGGTGCTGCCCTGGCAAGGCCACCCGCTGATCGTCGGTTTCACGCCCGCCTCCGCGGGAGCGAAAACCGCCCGGCTGAACATTTATAGCAATGACCCGGATGAAAACCCCGCCATCATTGACCTGGCCGGAACCGGCCTGAATCCTCCTTCGGGCGTGGTGGTCTCTGCCGCCGTTCCATCCAACCCGGAACCGCAGAGCGGGGATACGCTGTCCGCGGCCATCCGGGTGGATATGTCCGGTATGGCGGCTCCCGATCATTTGCTGGGAAGCTTTACCGGCACGTTGACCTGGGACCCCGCGGTGCTCCAATATTACGGGAATTCCGGGGTGCTGCAAGGATTTACCGGCATGGTGGACGACGGGAACGCCTCCGCGGGGGTTCTGATCTTTAACGGGGCGAAAGCGGCCGGCCAGGGGGGCGCATTCGATATATTGGAGATCCATTTTACCGCCGCGGGGGAGGAGGGAAGCTCAACCAGCATAGACCTGGAATATATCGGGATGTTAGCCGCCTTTACTTTTGCGGATTTAATGACTTTCTTGACCACTCGGGATGGAATGGTAACGGTGGCGGGTGCAAACCAGGACCATAATCCGCCGGATTGCGTGCTCCTGGGGATAAATCCCGGCCCGCCGGTAACGTTGCAGGTGCGCCTGCAGGACGGCGAGAGCGGCCTGGCGCACGTCAGCGTGCTGGTAGCGGTGAATGCGGAGGTCGATATTCCCGCTTTCACCCCCGGCACTACCGATCCGGTGATCGTGACCGCGACGAAGATCGATCCAAACCTTTCCAGCACCCTGACCTTAGAAGTATTCGACGTTGCCGGCCATTCTACTACCTGCGACCCGGTTTATACCCTGCTCTCTTCCGTGACGCCGGAACAATTCAGGCTGGAGCAAAATTACCCCAATCCCTTTAACCCCACTACTACCATCGAATTTGGAGTGGCGTCGCCCGATACCAAAGTGAGTTTGAAGGTTTATAACCTGACCGGCCAACTGGTCAAAACTCTTATGAATGAAGAAGTGGTGAACAGCGGTTATTACCGGGTAACCTGGAACGGAACCACCGATGAGGGCGACCCCGTGGCCGCCGGGGTGTACCTGTGCCGCATGGCCGCAGGCGGTTTTGCCCAAACCCGGCGGATGATGTTGGTAAAATAAAGGATAAAGGATGAAGGATGAGAGATAAAAGGGTAGGATAAAGCCAAAGGATAAAGGAAAAAAGGGGGGGCGGCTTTTGAATGAAACCACCTGTTCAGGAGGTGAAAAAGAGCCGGAAAAAACGTTCATCAAATGTTGACATCGGTCCCGAGACCCCTTGCGCTGTTCTGGTGTTACGGAAATTCCGGGGGTTGGAAACGCAGCCGCGGCGCTGGTATGCCCTGTGCACCCCAAATCCGCTTCGCCGGTATTTTTCGCCGGCCACGGTGGTGGGATATATGCTCAGAAATGGTTATCCCTGCCTTTCCCGGCCAGCCGGAATTCCGCGGGGTGGGATATCTTTTGAATACGGGGGAAACGGCCGGGCAGTGGGGATTGGCTTTTTTAACGGAGCAAAAAAACTTTGCTAAATACGTTCAAAATTACTTTTAACAGGAATTTCAAATCAACAGGAGGTATTACCCATGAAAACTCTCTATCGAATTCAGCCCCTGAACGGGGAAAACGCAAAAGCGGCGCAGGCTTCCATGCAACTGTCCCTGGAGGAAACGTTCTTGCCCGGCAATCCCCGGTTATTGAAAGGAACCGCCTGGGGGCTGGTGTTCTCATTTCCAATCTGGATTTTATTGTACCATCTTTTGCTGGCGCTGCTTTCCTGAGCCGGGGACCTGAAAAAGCGAGAAAAAGCGCCATGCCGAAGCGAAGCCGCGCCGGAGAGTTCGGGAAAATAGACCGGCGCGGCGGGAGGGTGGTCAGGCAGTATCAGCCCTCCCCGCCGGCGCAGGCTACCGGACGTACACCATCTTGAAGGTTCTGAATTCCCGCTCGCTCTTCACCACGGCAAAATAAATTCCCGTAGCCACCGCTCTGCCGGCGTCATCCCGCCCTTCCCAGCGGAAGGTATGGGTTCCGGGGAGCAGGGTTCCGCGCTGAAGGGTTTTGATGGCGCGGCCCTGCAAGTCGTAAACCGAAATCTCGCTGCGGCCCTGCCGGGGGATGGAAACGTCCAGGTGAATGGCTCCATTAAAGGGATTCGGGTAGCCCGTGATCTGCGCAAAATCGCTCGGGAGAGCGCTTGCCGGGGGACCGGCAATTCCCACCGCCGTTTGATAAACTTCTACCGAGGAGAGCGGCTGGCCCTGCCCGGTGGTATATCCACCGATTACGTAGAACTCATTGTCCAAAACCACTCCGGCGGCCCCGGCCCGGGGGGTGTTCAGAGAATCGCCGGGCTGAATCTGCTGTGTTTGCAGATCAAAAATCTCCACCAGGGCGGTGGTATCCGCCAGGGTTCTGCCCCCGGCCAGAAAAACCTGGTTTCCCAGGCGGCCGGTTGCGCCGTAACCCCGCCCGGCCTGCAAGGGGGGCAGGGTGGTCCAGGTGAAATACCAGCCCGGCGAAGTGGAGCCTTTGAAATTCGAGATGGTCGGGAAGGGGGTAAAGCCCCCGAACAGATATACCGTATCATCCACTGCGACGGCAAAAGCGGATTGTTTGGGCTGGTTCAGGTTGGAAGGGGCGGCGTACCATTCGTCGTCGTTTATGTTATACCATTCGATCACGTCGATGGAACTGCCGCCTTCATCCTTACCGCCGATCACGCACATACTGCCGCGCAAGACCAGCGCCACGTGCTCTTCTCGCTCGTTTTCCATTTGCCGGATTTCGTCCCAGTAATTGGCGCCGGGGTAGTACACTTCCACTTTCTTCAGCACCTCGTTCTCGTCGTCCCGCCCGCCGATGATGTAGATGCGTCCGTCCAAAGCCACCGCCGCGGCATTGAAGCGGGGGCGGTCGAAGGCGGCGACGCTGGTATTATCCCAAGTCCCGGTGTTGGGATCGAAGCGTTCCACGGTGTTGAGAATGGTTCCGCCCCCGGTTTTTCCGCCCAGCACGTAAATGTAGCCGTTTAGCGCCACCGCGCAAGCGCCGGCCCGGGGGGTATTCAAGGGAGGGGCGCTGCTCCAGGTTTGCGCCGGGGCAAACACCGGGGCAAGCAAGAAGGCTATGCTAAAAATTATGCGGTTGAAACTGATCCATTTGCGCATAGGGTTATCCTCATGTTAAGAACCGGAAGAGCCGGATACCGGATAACCACTAATGGCCGGGTATCCGGTATCCGGTTCTTTCTTTTCCTTACGGCACGATAAACGGATTTTCCAGGGAGCGGCTGCGGTTGCCAAACTCGTCCACCACGTAGAGCAGCCAGATGTACTCTCCCGGCTGCAGCGCGGCGGAAAATGTCGCCGCGGTGCTGTTTGCGGGAATATCGCGGATTTCTCCCGCCAGGGTCAAAAAGGTAAAATTGACTTTTTTGATCTCGATGTGAAACGTGAACGGATAGGGTAAGGCCAGCGGCTGCCAGTGAAGCTGGAACGGCGGGGTTACCGCGGCATTGATCGGGGCGACGCCCCGCGGAGTGTCCGTGATAATGCGGGTGATATATACCGGTTCCGACGCGCTGGCCGCGCCCGGCAAATCCTCTACATAGAAAACGAAGGATTTGCCGATCAACTCGTGAATGGAAGCGAGGCCCAGCCTGCCGGTGTCCAACTCCCCGGTAAAGATTTTTTCCTGCGGAGAGGCTTCGAATAAGGTATCTGTATAACCAAACTCCGCGACGTGGTACCACACGGTTTTCACGTCGCTGCGATTATCGGGATCGTCCGCTGCGGCGGCCATACTCACGAAAAAGCTGTCCTGCGGGGCGATGAAAGTAGAAATGTGCTGGGTGGTGAGGGAGATGCTGCGGAAAAAAGGGAGCGCATCTAACTTGAAGCTGGCCGAAACGCTCTGGCGCAGCTCCAGTGTAAGGGAATCCTCCCGGAACCCCGCTGCGGCGACGGAGAGGGTGTAATTTCCCGCCGGAATATGGTCGATGGCGAAACTGCCGTCCGCGGCGGCAAGGGCCGAAAAATGGCCGGGCTGCAACTTGATCATGGCGTTAGGTATCCCTGAATTATTATAAAACCGTTCCACTTTACCGCTGACCCGGATTCCCCGCGCCGGGTCTAAGGGATTATCCCGCGGGGCATCGGAAATACATCCCGTTAGCGTAAGAACAAATCCAATGCCAGAAAGGGTCAGGGCTGCCCGAAACCAACCTTTCGCCACGCGCGCTCCTCAATTTTTGCCCAATATACCGGGGAGCGGGCATAAAATCAAATCAATGCTGCACTTTTTGGCCGGTATTTCAAGGAGGGAGTTTTTTCCGCCGGGGTTTCTTTCCGGCGGGGCCGCCGAATGGGGAGAGTACATTCGCGCATTCCCTGCGCAGGATGTGCAGGGGGTGCGTGGGGGCTAAAGTTTCTGATGTTTTTTGTGATTCTTTGAGGTTTTTGGCGAAGCCACTACTTCGTGGGTGGCTTAGCGGCGAATTTTCAGACAATCGCTTAGCCAACCGGATTCTCATCGCCAGCTAATAATCTTGCCGCGATTGCGGTCTTTCAGTTGTTGCGGTATTTTTTCCAGAATTTGATCTTTCAGGGCGTCAATCAGATTTCGTTTCAGGATGCCGCGATGGCTGGCCAGGCTCACCTCCCGCACCGGTTTGGGATGGGTCAGTTCCCGGAGATATTGCTGCTTCTCTTCCGGCAAGTTCAAGACCGCCAACTCCGGCAGCAGGGTATATCCGAAATCATTTTCGATGATGCGTTTTAGGGTTTCCAGGCTCCCGCTTTCAAAATGCAACTGGTGGGCGGATTCCGGGCTGCGATCCTTAGGGCAAATATTCACCACCTGGTTGCGGAAACAATGGCCTTCGCTCAGGAGCAGCATTTCATCGATATTCAGGTCTTTCAATTCCACAAAATCCTGGTGAATGAGGGGATGGGTGGTGGACATATAGGCAACAAAGGTTTCATAGAATAAGGGTATTTCCACAATCGATGGGTTTTCCAACGGCGTTACCAAAATACCGACGTCCAGCAAATCCTGCTTTAGTTTTTGCACAATCTGCTCCGACATTAATTCCACAATCGAGAGGTTCACCAGGGGATATTTTTTCAGGAAATCCGTTACAAACAACGGCAGCAGATAGGGCGCTAAGGTGGGGATAATGCCGATGCGCAACTGCCCTTTGATCTCCCGGGCCTGTTCTTGAATGATCTCTTTGATTCGCCTCATGCCCTGCAAATTGGACTGGGCCTGGCGGATGATCTCTTCCCCGATGGGGGTGGCTTTAATCGGTTTTTTGCTGCGGTCGAAAATGGTAATTCCCAATTCCTCCTCTAATTTCTGGATTTGCATGCTCAAGGTCGGCTGGGTTACGCAGCATTCTTCCGCCGCTTTGGAAAAACTGCCGTGGGTTTCAACCGCAACAATGTATTCTAATTGAACGATGGTCATAATTTGATCTATCTTATGCGAATTACCAGTTGAAAAATTATGGCCACGAAGACACCAAGACGTTAAGGAAGCACAAAGAAATAGAAGAAATTTAAGGATATAAACGCTAAAACCTTTGTGAAACTTCCTGTCTTGGTGTCTTGGTGGCAAACTTTCTTCAATGTCATCCCCAACTGGTAATTGGCATTATCTTGTTAAAAAGAGTAAAATATGTTTTTTTGTGTTCATGTGTTTGCGTATCCGCGTGTCAAGGAGCCTGAACACCTGAGCACTCGAACACCTGAACACTCGAACACATGAGCACCTGAACACAAGGATGAAAAACGCAACGATTTACCTCTAACGAGTATAGATATTTCTTATAGTTATATAAAAACAATCAATTGGATTGATGATATAGAATTTGTTAAGTTGGATCAACAAAAAAATAAAGCGGGGTTAGATTATGAAAAACGTTCTGAGCTTTATCTTCGGTGTATTATTAGGCGGCAGCATTCTGTTCTGGGGACCGCAGAATGCCCATCTCGCTAACAACGATCCGACGGCGATTCAGAATTCCATCGGAAGCATTTCTCAATCGGAGATTCCGGCGAATACCCCCTGCCCGTATTTGAACGGGATGAACGATAACGCAACCGGCGGTTGCCCGTATTGGGATGGAAAAATGGGCCGGGGTACCGGGAGCGGGAAAAGCGCCTGCCCTTATTTGAACGAAATGAAAGACAAAACCCCCGGCGGCTGCCCGTACCGGGAAGGGAAAATTCAAAAAAGCCGCCCGGCATTGAACCGGAATGCGCAGGAAATATAGAATGAGTGGCAGCCGCAGTGGCAGTAGCGGTTTTTTTTCCTGCCTCTGCTACTTATCATGAGCGAAGTCGAAGGGCCTGCTGCTGCCACTTGTCGATTTTGCCTTAATACTAAACTATCAGGAGGAAACTTTATGAGTAAAGAAAGCAAGTGCCCGGTAACACACGCAGCCGGTCGCGGTACCTCGAATCGGGACTGGTGGCCGAACCAGTTGAATCTCCGGATTCTTCACCAACACTCCTCATTGTCAAACCCAATGGGCAAGGATTTCAAGTATGCGGAAGAATTCAAGAAATTAGACCTGGAGGCCGTGAAAAAGGATATCTTTGAGCTGATGACCACCTCACAGGAGTGGTGGCCGGCGGACTACGGCCACTATGGGCCTTTGTTCATCCGCATGGCATGGCACAGCGCCGGTACCTACCGCATTGGCGATGGCCGCGGCGGCGCAGGACACGGCACGCAGCGTTTTGCGCCGCTGAACAGCTGGCCTGATAACGTGAATCTTGACAAGGCGCGATTTCTGTTATTGCCGATCAAACAGAAGTACGGCAAGAAAATCTCCTGGGCCGACCTGATGATCCTCGCCGGCAACTGCGCTATTGAATCGATGGGTTTAAAAACTTTCGGTTTCGCCGGCGGCCGGGAAGATGTTTGGGAACCGGACGAAGACATTTATTGGGGTTCCGAAGCGGAATGGCTTGGCGACAAACGCTACTCCGGCGACCGGGATCTGGAAAATCCGCTTGCCGCCGTTCAGATGGGTCTGATTTATGTGAATCCGGAAGGCCCGAACGGAAAACCTGATCCGCTTGCATCAGGGCGGGATATTCGCGAGACCTTTGCGCGCATGGCCATGAACGACGAGGAGACAGTCGCGCTTACCGCCGGCGGACACACTTTCGGTAAATGCCACGGTGCCGGCGATGCGGCGCTTGTGGGGCCTGAACCCGAAGCTGCCGGCATCGAGGAGCAGGGTCTCGGCTGGAAGAGCAGATTTGGCACCGGAAAAGGCAATGATACGATTTCCAGCGGCCTGGAAGGCGCCTGGACGCCAAACCCGACTAAGTGGGACATGGGATATTTCGACATGCTGTTTGGCTACGAATGGGAACTGACCAAAAGCCCCGCCGGCGCATGGCAGTGGGCGCCGAAGAATCTGGCGGAAAAAGACTTCGCGCCCTCCGCCCACGATCCCTCGAAGCGGGTTCCGACCATGATGACCACGGCGGACATGGCGATGCGCATGGACCCGGTCTATGAGAAGATTTCAAGACGCTTCCACAAAAACCCGGATGAGTTTGCCGATGCCTTTGCCCGGGCCTGGTTCAAACTGACGCACCGTGACATGGGCCCGCGTTCGCGCTACCTCGGCCCGGAGGTGCCTGCCGAAGAGCTTATCTGGCAAGACCCCGTCCCGGCGGTCGATCACAAATTGATTGACAAGCAAGACGTCGCCGCTCTCAAGGGCAAGATCCTCGCTTCGGGACTATCGGTCTCCCAACTGGTTTCGACGGCCTGGGCGTCGGCGTCCACATTCCGCGGCTCCGACAAGCGCGGCGGGGCGAACGGGGCGCGTATCCGTCTCGCGCCGCAGAAGGATTGGGAAGTCAACCAGCCTGCCCAACTAAAAACAGTGCTGCAGACCCTTGAGAAAATCCAAAAGGAGTTCAACAGCGCGCAATCCGGCGGGAAGAAAGTTTCGCTCGCCGACTTGATTGTTATGGGCGGATGCGCCGGCGTCGAGCAAGCGGCTAAGAATGCCGGCCACGACGTGACCGTTCCCTTCACGCCGGGACGCACGGATGCCTCGCAGGAGCAAACCGACGTGGCGTCTTTCGCCGTGCTGGAACCGGCGGCAGACGGGTTCCGCAACTACCAAAAAGCCAAATACGCGGTATCGGCAGAGGAGCTGCTGGTTGATAAGGCGCAATTGCTGACGCTGACCGCTCCGGAGATGACCGTTCTCGTCGGCGGTATGCGGGTCCTGAATGCCAACTTCGGTCAGTCTAAACACGGTGTATTTACCAAACGGCCGGGGGCGCTCACCAATGACTTCTTCGTCAATCTGCTCGACATGGGCACCACCTGGAAGGCAACCTCGAAAGACGAAGACGTATTCGAGGGGCGTGATCGTAAAACAGGCGAGTTGAAGTGGACCGGCACCCGCGTCGATCTCATCTTCGGTTCGAACTCCCAGCTCCGGGCCCTCGCGGAAGTTTATGGAAGTGAGGACTCCCGGGAGAAATTCCTGCACGACTTTGTAGCGGCGTGGAACAAGGTAATGAACCTTGACCGCTTCGACCTCGCCTGATTGATGAACGATTCGCAGAAACAGCAATTGTTCAGCAACATAGCCGAAGCGCTGCAGGGCGTGCGGGAGCGCATAATGGTTCGCCGGTTGGCGCACTCGTAAAAAATAACCGGCGCCGGCTGATTCAGCCGGGTGACATTGAATAGTATATTCCAGGCAAAAAAGGAGACCGTGCGTCTCCTTTTTTGTTTTGGGGGAAACAAACCGATGGATAGCCCTTCCTTACAAGCAGAAACCTGCTGCTTCGCGCATTGACAGGAATCGTAACTCCCCTCGCAGAATTCCCGAATTGAATTCCCCCAACCATAAACCACCTTCCCGCCTCCCCAAAATTTTCCGCCGGTCGCAACCAATCACTCCCCCACAACTCCCCCCAATCCATTTCCGCTATTTCCTAACCACGAAAACAATATTATATTATAACTGTTGATGCATGTTTATGGGACGGGATATAACAAACGTCGAATTATCCTATTAAAAACAGGAACTTCCAAAATGCCAACTATCCAGACAAAATCTGCTTTATCCGTGGACGAGTTGCTGAATAAGGCCGAGCAATTAAGTCTAACAGAATTAGAACAACTCATATCCCGCGTGATCGCTTTACGGGCAAAACGCAGAGCGCCCTATTTACCTGAAAAGGAAACTCAATTGCTTTTGAAAATCAATCGCGGCCTGCCGCCCGAAGTTCAAAAACGCTACGATGTATTAAATACCAGGCGAAGGGAGGAAAAGCTTACTTCGGATGAGCACCAGGAATTATTGCACATCACCGGCCAGATTGAAAAAATGAATGCAGAGCGGGTACAATACCTGGCAGAATTGGCGCGCCTGCGGGGAATTTCGCTAACCGCCCTGATGGAAGAGCTGGATATTCGCCCCCCTGCTTATGAATGACAAACGCGTTTCCGCTAAACAGAGACGAACCATCATGGAACGGGCAGAGGGCTGTTGTGAATATTGCCTCAGCCAGGCGCGTTTTGCGACCCACTCATTTTCTGTAGAACATATAATGCCGCGCAGCCGGGGAGGAAAAACCGAATTGGCTAATTTAGCCTTAGCCTGCCCGGGATGTAACGGGCATAAACATACTAAAACTGGCGCGCTTGATTCGGTAAGTGGAGAGATAGTCCCCTTGTTTCATCCAAGGCGGCACAAATGGCGCGACCATTTTGGTTGGAGCGAGGATTTCACCTTGATGGTGGGTTTAACCTCCACAGGCCGGGCAACGATAGAGGCGTTGCAGCTAAATCGAGAGGGGTTGGTTAACCTGCGCAAGGTTCTGTATGAAATGGGGGAGCATCCGCCAGGGAATAAATTCCAGGAGGAACGAAAGAAATGAAAAAATATCATGAAGTAAGCGACATTCATTTTACCGATTACACCCTCGCGATAAAGATCGATGGCAGACGCTACGAATTTCGATTGTCGGAGATATCCGAAAAGTTAGCCAACGCCTCGGCTGTGGAGAGGAACCGGTACGAAATATCCCCTTCCGGGTATGGCATCCATTGGCCGCTGATCGATGAAGATTTATCGATTGACGGATTTTTGGGTATAAAACATGCCCCAAAAAAGATAAAAGAAGTTGCCAGGGTGTAAGTAGGGGCGGTTCGTGAACCGCCTATTTTCACGTTTAATTTGTTACCCCAAAACTTCCCGCCGGTTGCAACTAATCGCCTTCAGTAACACCTCCAACCCCGACGAACATGAACTTGCCCCGGTACTGCGGAGTGTTCGCCTTACACCCAATCCATTTCCCCTATTTCATAATCCCTCCCCCCTGATTATATTGCTTACGGAAAACAAGCGCCCCGGCAGGCCGGGGTTAACCGATCATTGGAGAGGATAAAGCATTGGAAACCTTCTTTAGCATTCCCTTTTATGTAAGATTCAACAAATTGCAAGATGTTAATTGGCAATTGCTAATTGCCAATTGCCAATTGCCAATTTTATGCGTTGGGCAACCCGCAACCCACAACTCGCAACTCAAAACTCGCAACTCAAAGCTCGCAACCACCTTCGAGTTCCACGTCTCCCGCAAAGCCCGCGACGAATACCAGTTCGATCTCTCCCTGTTCGGCAGCAGCGGCCGGGTGATCTTCGCCAATTTCCAGGCCGCGCAGTTGTTCGCCCAAAAGATGAACGAGAAACGCGACGTGAAGAACCATCCCGAACGGGCGGTGAGCGCCGCGGAGATCAACGCCATGGGGCTGATCGACGAAATCCTGCACACCATGTTGGAAGTGTATCGCCGGGAGGCCAACGGCAACGTGTTCAAAGACGCGCTGGAGTGGCTGGAGCAGAAATTCAGCGCCGGGGACATCGACCAAATGCTGCGCCGCTTTGTAGAGGAGTTTCCCCCGGTAGCGGTTTATCAGAACAAAATCAAATTAGAAGATTACCTGAAGGGCGATACCGGCGGGATTTCCAACCGCCAGATCGCCCTGGAGGAGATGCTGCTGCTCTGGCTGGAAAATTCCAATCCCGCGTTCATGAAATACGGGGAACTGTTCGACGACGAACTGTTAGAAAAGCAGACCGTCTATAAACAGGCGATGGATAACCTCGACGCTTTTTTCGAGACCCAGCCGCTGTTCGGTCCCGCCGGGAATCAAAACCTCCTGCGCCTGCTGCGCACCCCCACGCTCGCCAATCCCTACTCGCTCAGCGATCAATTGCTGTTCATGCAGCAGCAGTGGGGATTGTACCTGGCCGCGGCCTTGAAAATCAAGTGGGAGCTGCTCTTTGGCAGGGGCGAGGGGGCGGACCTGCCCCTGCTGCGGGCGCTGGATTTCATCACCGAAGAGAAAAAAATGCGCTTCCTGCCCGGCCCCGGCCCTAAGGAAACCTTCGTGCCCGATTACGCCCACCAGGACGCGGAGCCGGAGCGCTACAGCGCCGATACCCACTGGATGCCCCGCCTGGTGCTGCTCGCCAAAAGCACCCTGGTCTGGCTGGATCAGCTTTCCAAAAAGTACCAGAAACCCATCACCCGGCTGGACCAGATTCCCGATGAGGAATTAGATATTTTAGCGCGCTGGGGCTTCACCGGGCTGTGGCTGATCGGCATCTGGGAGCGCAGCTCCGCTTCCAAAAAAATCAAGCAGATGTGCGGCAACCCGGAGGCGGAATCCTCCGCCTATTCGCTGTATGATTACCAAATCGCCCGCGACGTCGGCGGCGATGAGGCCTACGCCAATCTAAAAGAGCGCTGCGCCAAACGCGGTATCCGCCTGGCCAGCGACATGGTTCCCAACCACACCGGCGTTTATTCCAAATGGGTAATCGAGCACCCGGATTGGTATATCCAACTGCCTTACCCGCCCTTTCCCGCTTACACCTTCAACGGGGCGAACCTTTCAGAGCAGCCGGACGTGGGCATTTACATCGAAGACCATTACTACGACCGCACCGACGCCGCAGTGGTCTTCAAGCGCGTGTATTTCCCCACCGGGGACACCCGCTACATCTACCACGGCAACGACGGAACCAGCTTCCCCTGGAACGATACCGCGCAGTTGGATTACACCAAACCGGAGGTGCGCGAGGCCGTCATTCAAACCATTCTGCACGTGGCGCGGCAGTTCCCGGTCATCCGCTTCGACGCCGCCATGACCCTGGCCAAGCGCCATTTCCACCGCCTCTGGTTTCCCGCGCCCGGCAGCGGGGGAGACATTCCCTCCCGGGCGCAGCACGGCATGGCCCGCGCCCAATTCGACGAAATTGTGCCGGAAGAATTCTGGCGCGAGGTGGTGGACCGGGTGGCAAAGGAAGCGCCGGATACCCTGCTGCTGGCGGAGGCCTTCTGGCTGATGGAAGGCTACTTTGTGCGCACCCTCGGCATGCACCGGGTCTATAACAGCGCCTTTATGAATATGCTGATGAAAGAGGAGAATCAGAAATACCGCTACACCATCAAAAACACTATGGAATTCGATCCCGAGGTGCTGAAGCGCTTCGTCAATTTCATGAATAATCCCGACGAGGAGACCGCCATCTACCAGTTTGGCGACGGGGATAAGTATTTCGGGGTGTGCATGATGATGTGCACCATGCCCGGCCTGCCCATGTTCGGGCACGGCCAGGTGGAAGGGTTCAAGGAGAAATACGGGATGGAATACCGCCGCGCCTATTACGACGAGCAGCCTAATCAATACCTGGTGGAGCGCCACCAGCGGGAAATCTTTCCGATTATGAAGAAGCGCTACCTCTTCGCCGAGGTGGAGAATTTCCTGCTCTACGATTTTTACACCGAAGACGGCGCGGTAAACGAGGACGTATTCGCCTACTCCAACCGCTTCGGGGAGGAGCGCGCTTTGGTGGTGTTCCACAACAAATTCGCCGATACCCGGGGCTGGATTCGCACCTCCGCGGCCTACGCCGAGAAAGACGAGAGCGGGGAGGGCAAGCGCATCGTGCAGAAAACCATCGGCGAGGGGCTGGCGCTGCACCGCGAGGATGATTATTTCATCATTTTCCGCGACCACGTGAGCGGGTTAGAATATATTCGCCATAGCCGCACCCTCTGGGAACAGGGATTGTATATCGAATTAGGCGCCTACAAGCACCAGGTGTTCCTGAATTTCCGGGAAGTTCGCGATAGCGAATTTCACTCCTACGGGCGCTTGCACGCGGAATTGCAGGGCCGCGGCGTGCCGGACGTGGAAGAGGCGCTGCAGGAACTTCTCTTGCGCCCCCTCCACGCTCCTTTCCGCGAGTTAATGAATCCCGCTACCCTGAACCGGCTGATGCAATACCACGCCGGGGAGGAAAGCGGCGAACCTTCCGTCGCCGGGGAGCCGGCCACCCTGTTGGATGATGTGGAAACCCATTATCTCGCCTTTTTGGAAGAGGCGCGTCAGTTTATCAACGTTCAGGTAGATGCAAAGGCGTTGGCGGCGGAAGTGCGCGAGGAATTGAGCCAGGCGCTGCAATTCGATTCTCGCCGGATCGGGAAGCGTTACCCGGCGGAGAAATCGCCCAAATTCAAAGACGCGCTCACCTACTTAGAGATGCAGCTTTCCCAACGCGATTTTGCGCTGGGGGTAATATTCAGTTGGGTATTTGTGCACGGTTTGGGGAAGATCGGCGGGGAGGAAGATTTTCCCCGGCGCAGCCACAAGCTGCTCGACGAATGGCTGCTGCACAAGATCATTCGCGCCAGCCTGGAGGAGTCAGGACTGGAGAGACCTCAGAGCGAGCAGGCGGTAGCCCTGGTCAAATTGCTCACCCGCCAGCAGCGCTGGTTTGGAGAAAACGGGGCGAAAAAGGATCGCCCCTTCCGCCTCTTGGACCGGCTGTTGAAGGATGAGGAGTTTGCCCAATTCCTGAAGGTGAACCGCTTCAACGAAGTTTTGTGGTACAACAAAGAAGCCTTCGAGCAGGCGATGGGCTGGCTGTTTGTGATCGGATCGCTGCAAGCGGTTTTTGAGGCGGAGGCGGAGTCCGCGCCTATAAAGGGAGACAAGAGTGCGAAGAAGCGCCCTGCCGCCGAATCCCCCGCAGCAGCAGCCAGCGACGCTGCCGAAAAAATTGCCGCACTTTATGAAGTGATCGAAAGCTGGCAGAAGGCCGAGGCGGGGTCGGAATACCAGGTGGGGAAGTTGTTGGAGGGGGTGAAAACAGGTGGCAGGAGCGGGAGCAGGGGCAGGAGCAGGGTGAAGCAACCGGCGAAGGAAACCGGGAAGGAGGGAAAACCTCTCCGGCCTAAAAAATGAGGGTAGGCAGGTATTTCTTGAAAGCCCGCGAAAATAAAAATATATTCTGGGCAAACAAATGAAGTATGGATTATAGTAATGATAAAATCCTTTAAAAGGAGATGTATAACATGCTTCCTCAACGAAAGCCTACTCACCCGGGAGCCA
>CAZFVV010000042.1:0-40681 GCA_964522165.1 uncultured Calditrichaceae bacterium | reverse complement strand
TGATTTGAAAAAATCTTCCCCCTAAGTCAAATTGCTGGCTGAATAGTAACAATATTCTTTAATTTATCCGCGAAAATTTGTGTCATCGGTGTCATCCGCGTTCCATTTTTAACAGTAAACGGTTGCAAGAGATTTTTCAAACACGCTCTCAGCTCGACTTTATCCATTTTCGAGAGAAGGGAAATTGTTGCTATATAAGCCCTTAATTTACAACGTTAATTTTTTCAACCTCATTGTTCGTATACGATGTTTAAAAAGTCAAACACGAAAAAATCAACGTATTGCTTTACATACATGGCCATTTTTAAAAAATGGATAAAGTCGAGCTCAGAAGCCTTTTTAAAAGACCTGAATCACGCCACTAAGTCACAAAGACACCAAGTTTTCACGAAGTTTTTTAATACTTTTTCGTGATCCCTTTGTGGTTTTGTGCCTTTGTGGCAAATTTTAAAACAGCTTCTCAGACACCGAAACACTAAAACCCTGTAAATTTGCCCATGCTCGATTTTCTTCCTGAAAAAAACCGTCCCCGGGTCAGCGATCCGTTTATATACAAGATCGATCCGGAAGATTATCTCTCTCTCACCCGCGCCGCCGTCGATAAACCGGGTCTCTTCAAAGAAATCAAGCGGCTGCGGGAGCGCCTCGCCAGCGTCGCCAGCGACGCTGAAGCCTGTCACTCCGCGTTTTCGAACATCCGCGGCTACCAGCCGTTGCTGCGCCGCTGGCAGGGAATCGAGTGGCCGGAGGAGAATTTTCGCGCCCGGGCGCTGCAATTCCTGGCTGAATTGCAAACCTATCACTACTTTTTCAAAGAGGCCGGGGCGGGACTGAAATTCAATCCCCTTTCCACCCGCTCTTCCGGCAGGGAGCTGCGGCTGCGCATGGCCGAGCTTTTAGAGGCGCATGCGCCGCAGATTCGCCCCCGGGCGCTCTATGTTTTGTGCGACGCCATCATCGACGAGAGCGGAATAGTGCTCAGCGAAAGCGGGCTGCGCTTCAACAGCCGCAAATTAGCCGAATTTTTCACTTCTCCCTCCCATCTCCCCGGTACGCTCCATGCCGAAAAAATCCCTCCCCGCAGCCGGGCGCAGCGGCGAATCGAACCCCTCCGCCGGGAAGTGCTCATCTACCTGGTCACCATCGGGCCGGGAATCGATGACGCCGTGAAAGCGTTGATGCGCGAGGGCGAACTGCTCGAGGCATATTTGCTGAACGGCATCGGCGGGGGGGCCGCGGAAATGATAGCGCAGGACCTGAATCTCTGCCTGAATGACCATTTCAACCGGGAAACCCCCGCCGCAGCCTGGCAGCGCTTTTCCCCGGGCTACGGCGACTGGAGTGTAAGCGACCAGCGGAAAATATTCGTGCTGTTAGAACCGGAGCAGCGAATCGGGGTGCGTCTGAGCGAGGGGGATATGATGATCCCGGAAAAATCCACCAGCGGGATAATGGCAGGAGCAGGGCGTTTTTAATTGGCAATTAGCAATTGGCAATTAGCAATTAGCAATTAGCAATTTTGATGGGGCAGGAGCAGGGGCGGAAAGGTATAAGGTAGATATAAAGTGTAGGGAAGGGGTATCCCCAACGGTTATATCTGCCCATTTGCCTACTTGCCTACTGCCTACTTTTTCAATGCAAGCTAAACGGAGCGCATCAACCCTTCCCCGATCATCTCGCTCACGTCGGAGGCGATGACAAAGGCGTGGGGGTCGTAGCGGCGAATAATATCCCGCGCCTGCTTGAACTGGTCGTAGCGGATGATAATCATCAACAGGTTTTGCTCGACTCGCCGGACGGTGTTCTCCGCGGCCAGAATGCTGGAATGTTCGCAGATTTCCCGGGTAAGCTGTTCGCCGATCCGCTCCAATTCGGGGGAAATGATCAACAACTTTTTGTATTGATACATTCCGTAGGTCATCGCGTGCAGGGTGCGGGTAAGGATATAGAGGGCGATGGCTGAGATCATGGCCTGCTCGACGCCGACCACCACGCTGCCCAGCAGGATGACGCCGGATTCCACGTAAAAAACGCTTTTACCGGGCGGGACGGCTAATTTTTTGGTGATAATCTCCGCCAGGCCGATGGTGCCGATAAAGCTGTACCCGCTGGTGATGATCAGGCTGATCCCCAATCCCGCCAGGATGCTCCCGCCAACCGCCATCAGCAAAATGTTTTCCGAAATATGAACGGCGCTGACGGCGGGAGTGGAAAACTGCACGAACAGGATGAACGCCAGAGAGGTGAGGGTCGCCTTGAAAACCTTCGGTTTGCCCATGTAGTTAAGCTGCACCGCAAAAAAGAGCAGCGAGATCAGGAAAATAATCACCCCCAGGTAGTTGTCAAAGCCCTCCCCCAGCCAGTTCAGCACGATGATCGAGAGGCCGGGAATTCCCCCGGCAAAGATGGCCGCAGGCTTGTAGAACAGGTTCACCGCCATGGCCAGCAGGAACGCCCCCGCCAGCATCCCGAAAAATTCAACCAGTTTTTTCCCCATCGCATATTCCCCTTTCGCATCAATATCTCACGCTATCTCGTTCCACCGATCTTCGGTGGAACGCACTGCGCGATGCTCTGCATCGCGTCATGTTACGACTTGGCGCAGAGCGCCATCAGCGGCGTTCACCACGACGGGTCGGGGTGAACGAGTCGTAAATGCGTAACATCAGAATGTAAAGAAAAATTCAAAGTATTGATTATTATAACCTGCGCTGGTTAATTTTCTGCACTCAAATTTTTCAAAGGAGCTGCTGATATGAAACGACGATCCCGGTTATTCTTCTTGAAACCCTCGACCCGCTCCTTCATGCAGGAAGCGCGGAAGACCTCGCATTATTCACTCTTCGATTGGATTCACGGCTACATTTACGCCCGCTGGCCCTATTTTTACATCGGCGTCGGCGTTGGTGAGCATCCCCTCAAACGTTTCTTCCTTCCGTTATGGAGCCTCTTTTCGAAAGTTTTCGAGCCCCGGCGCGGGGACGCCGGAAAGAACGGGAAGAGCGCTTTTGCCGACGGTTATCACGGCAAGGTGATCCCGCTGGAAGAGGCCAGCCGGCTGGTGGCGGTCAACCGCGACGTCAGCCTGAAAGACCTGGAGCAGGTAATCCCCTACTCCCGGGCGCGCGACATTATTTTGCGCAATCCCGATCACATTGTCGCCCTAGAATGCCCCTGCCGCGCCTCCCGCCCCAGCCCCTGCAAACCTTTGGACGTCTGTTTGATCATCGGAGAGCCGTTCGCCAGTTTTATCATCGAGCACCATCCCCGCCGCTCCCGCTGGATTACCCAGGGAGAAGCGGCGGAAATCCTCCGCGCGGAACACGAGCGCGGCCACGTTCACCACGCCTTTTTCAAGGACGCGATGTTAGGGCGATTCTACGCCATCTGCAATTGCTGCGCTTGCTGCTGCGGGGCGATGCAGGCCTGGCGCAACGGCACCCCGATGCTGGCGTCTTCCGGTTACGTCAGCCGGATCGACCCGGAGCGCTGCGTGGGCTGCGAAACCTGCATCGAGTATTGCCAGTTCGGGGCGCTGAAGATGGAAGAGGGCGTGGCGGCAGTGGATGAAGGGCGGTGCATGGGCTGCGGCGTGTGCGTCTCCAAATGTGCGCACGAAGCCCATTCCTTAGTGCGCGACCCGGCCCGGGGAGAACCGTTGCAGATTAGGGAACTGCTGGCCGGCGCGGCGAGGGAAGCGCGTATCGCCGAGACAATCTGAGAGAACGTCTGAAAATTCGATTCAGCATCCCTCAAACGCTCAACTGGAACGCGGATGACACAGATGAGACGGATTTTCACGGATGAATTGACCTGATTCCTCCAAAATTTGTTAAATAACTGATGTTACGCAGGTTGAAAAAATTAACCACAGAGACACAGAAGGCACAGAGAAACTCAAACAGTCAGTAAGTTTTAGACCGTTTCGAGAAACTAAAGTTTGAAAATATGGATCAAAACTCTGTGATCTTTGTGCCTCTGTGTTAAAATGCGTAACATCAGTTAAATAAAATCTGCGCAAATCTGTGTCATCAGTGTTATCCGTGTGCTATTTCGGCGTTTTGGAGGGAGCGGATTCCCGCAGCGCTTTCAGAAAACCGCGTATCTCCTCCCACACCTCCTGCCGGGAGAAGAGATCATTGTGCCCGGCCTGGGGAACTTTTACCCAGCGGAGCTCCCCGCCCATATTGGCGGCGACTTTTTCTCCCTGCGCTGCCGGGATGATGGCGTCTTGCTCCCCGTGAACGACCAGCGCCGGGCAGCGCACCCGGGATGCCGCTTCCAGGGAGTTGTAATTCTCATCCAGCAGGGAATTGGCCAGCCAGCGGGGATAGTGCACCGCGGCCACCTCCGGCAGGGAAGACCAGGGGCTGAGCGCAATCAACCCGGCAAGCTCCCGGGAGTGTTTTGCAGCGGTCTGAATGGCCACCGCCGCGCCCAGCGACCAGCCGCAGATGATTTTAGGGGAATTCGCAAAGTTTTCTTTGATCCAGATGAAAGCGGAATCCGCCACCGCCAACAGCGCCGCTTCCGAGGGCGTTCCCCCGCTGCGCCCGTAACCGGGGTAATCCAGCGCCAGGAAAGAGACGCCCAGTTCCTGAAAATCTTCTAAAATTCCCGAGAGGTGCAGGGCGCCTAAGTTCTCCCCGTTGCCATGGAAAAACAGCATTACCGGGGTGGAATCCGTGGCCGACGGCGCGCGGAAGAGCCAGCCGTGCGCCTGCGCATCTTCCGAAAAGGGAATGTAAACCTCCTCTAGCGGCGGGGGAGCGGCGGGCACTCCCAACGGCGGGGCGGGGTAAACCATCTGTCGGATCAGCCAATTCATCGTCAGGAATAATAAAACCGGCAGCGCCAGGAAGAATCCCCAGCGCCGCAGGTTAGTGGAACGGATTTGATTCATGTTACTTGGAAAACAGTTTCGGGTGCTGCAAATGAAAGCCGGTGGCGTCCTGGTATTTTTTGGCGACTGCCAGCGCCTCCGCCTCGCCGAATAATTTCCCGGTGAAGCTGATGCTGGTGGGGGATCCTTTTTCATCGAACCCGTTTGGCACCACCACGCAAGGATGCCCGGTCAAATTGGTCAGCAGCAGGTTGGTTCCGAACGAGGGAGCGACGTACAGGTCCACTTTCTGCATCACCTCATACATGGCCTGCACCAACAGCCAGCGGTAGCGGCTGGCGTTGATGTATTCCACCGCGGGAATGAAGCGCGAATGGCGGAACACGTTCGGCCAGGCGTTTTTGATCTGCCGTACCAGCAGGTCGTCGCGGTTGCTGCGGGTGAGATCATCGAACGCGGCGGCGGCCTCGGCGCTTAGAATGATCGCCATGTCCGTCACCGGCAAATCCGGCAACTCGAGGGGGATCAATTCCACGCCTAAGGATTTCAGCACTTCCAGCGCCGCGTCATCATTGGCTTTGTTTTCCCGCTCCTCCTCGAAGGCGCTCTTCAGGTAGCCGATCTTCAACTTGCGAATATCCATGCCGGGATCATAATTGAAGGGCGCGTCGTACAGGGTTTGATCCTCCCCGTCCGGCCCGTAAATCGCGTTGAAAACAACGGCGCAATCCTCCACGCTGCGGCAGATCGGCCCGATCTTGTCCATCGACCAGCTTAGCGCCATCGCTCCCTTGCGGCTTACCCGCCCGTAAGTGGGGCGCAGCCCGCTCACCCCGCAGCGGGTAGAAGGGGAAACAATCGATCCCCAGGTCTCGCTGCCGATGGCAAAAGCAACTAACCCGGCGGAGGTCGCCGCGGCTGATCCGGCGGAAGAGCCGCTGGAACCCTGCTCTAAATTCCAGGGATTGCGGGTCATCCCCCCGTACCAAACCTCTCCCCAGGCCAGCGCGCCTAAGGTCAGCTTGGCCGCCAGCACCGCCCCGGCTTCTTCCAGGCGTTTGATCACCGCAGCGTCTTCGTCGATGAACTGGTCTTTGTAAGGCGCGGCGCCCCAGGTGGTGGGGTATCCTTTGACGGCCAGCAAATCTTTGGCCCCGTAGGGAATGCCGTGCAGGGGGCCGCGGTATTTTCCGGCGGCGATCTCCGCGTCCGCTTGCCGGGCCTGGCGCAGCGCCAAATCCTCCGTCAGGGTGATCACGCATTCCAATTGCGGGCCGTAGGTTTTGAGGCGCTCCAGGTACAGGCGGGTGAGCTGTTCGGAAGTGATTTTGCGGGATTTGAGCAGCGCTCCCAATTGGGCGACGGAGTAGAAGGCCAGCTCTCCGGGATTTTGGGGAACTTCCACCCTGCCCGGGGGGCTTATTTTGAAGGGTTTCCGGGCGGTCTCGAGCTTCCCGCCCGCGGGAATGGGGTTGAACTGCATCGCCGGGGGGACGCCATTATCCAGGCCGACCTGGCGGAGATTCTGGTAATTGTCGGATTGTTCTTTCAGGCCCTCCAGCATGGAGTCGCGCTCGGCGTCGCTGAATTCCAACCCGAGCAATTTTTCCGCGCCTGCAAGCATTTCTTTGGTAATGGGATTCGGCGCCTTCCGTTCCTCTTGAAAAAACGCTCCCAGGGCAAAACTGGCTGCACAGAGGAGCGCAACGAACAAAATTTTTCGCTGCATATTTTATTCCTTCCCCATTAACCTGAACCGGTAACTGTCCAGCTTTCAGCCTTCAGCGATCAGCTTTCAGCTTAAAAGATGCTGTACACCTAAAATCGTAAACCCAGGCGTGAAGAACATTGCAGCGAGTATCTCTTAGAACTTCTTTGCTGACTGCTGATGGCTGACTGCTGATGGCTGACCGCTGACGGCTGAATAGCAACCTGAATTGTTTTATCTACCCCGGTTAATCTACACTTCACTGGTCATAATAAACAGGGGCCGGCGGTTGAAGGATTCGTATTTGGGGCGCAACCGCTCTTTGTTATAGTATTTATCCACGTCGATGAGCTTTTTGGGGCCTACCACCACGTCGATGGGTACGCTGTCGTAAGTGCCCTGGCGCAGGCTGACCAGCCGCCCGGATATTTTGGAGAGCACCAGGTCTAACGCCAGGTTGCCGAAAGCCATGGGCACGATGGAGTCAATAGCGTCGGGGTCGCCGCAGCGCACTAAGTAACCTAACCGCTGGTTGACGATATTGACCCGCCGGCCGTCATTGTACTTGGGAGACAGGTCTTTCAACAGGTTTGCCACCTTATCGCCGATCCCTCCTAATTTGCGGTGGCCGTACTGGTCTTGTTCCTCGCTTTCAAAGGACATCTCCTGCACGTGCTTCAGCGTCGCGCCCTCGGAAACCAGCACCACGGCATATTTGCTGGGATGGCGCTGGCGGTCTGTCACCAAAAGCGCGGCTAACTGGTCAATATCGAATGGGTATTCCGGGATTACGCAGCGGTCCGCCGCCCCGGCAATGGTGGGCAGCATGGCGGAAAAACCGGCGTAGCGCCCGAATACTTCGATCACCAGGAAACGCTCGTGTGACCCCGCGGTGGTACGCAGTTTGTGGGTCAGCTCAATGGTGCGGGTGACGCAGGTGCTAAACCCGATGCAATAGTCCGTGCCCGGAACGTCGTTATCCATGGTTTTGGGGATGGCGACCACGGGAACCCCCTCCTTGTGCAGCCGGTACCCGTAGCTCAGGGTGTCGTCTCCGCCGATGGGAATCAGGTAATTGATACCTAAGAATTCCAGGTTTTTCATAACGTCTTCGGTAACGTCGTTGATCTCCCGGCTATATTTCTCCCGCAGGTGGAAAGGCACGATACTTTGCGGAAGATGGCTGGGGCGGGTTCGGGAAGTATGCAAAAAGGTGCCCCCGGTGCGCCCGGCGCGGTCCACGATGTCCTCGGTCAATACTTGCACGTGCTCGCTGTTGTCGGCGTCCTTTTCGCGGATCATGTCCACCAAACCGGCCCAGCCGCGGCGAATGCCCAGCACCTGGTATCCTTCCCGCAGGGCCCGGAAAGTGACGGCGCGAATGGCCGGGTTTAGCCCCGGTACATCACCGCCGCCGGTCAGAATTCCAATAGTTCCTTTGATCTTCTTCATTTTCAAAATCCTCCGTGTGTAACGTAGTGCGTATTACGCCTTATATTTTACATTTCACGCTTCAGCCTCCGCCTCAACCACCCAGTATAAAGTCTCCGCAGGCAAAAATCTGTGCGGAATTCCATATTTTGAAAGAATTCGATGCCTGCGCGGTTTTGAATCCGGCAGAAATCGTTTCAATCTCCCGGGAAATCTCCCTGGCGAAAAACATATCCACGCTCTTTACCCGCGCAGCGCGGTTGAAACGCCGGAAAATGGCGGTTTCCAGGTAGTCGAAATACACCGAATTGTTCACGTGCGCAAGGGGATCGTAGTCGGAAAAGCGGGTGGTTATCAGCGCCTCGGCTTCCGGGAGAAAGTCTGTGTCCGCTTTCCAGTTATCCAGGTCGCGCTGCAAAGCGGTTTCCGTTTCGATCCCATAGGGGTCTATTATACCCGGGGGAATTCGTACCACCTGCTTCCGGGCGACGTCGATATAGAACCAGAGGCTGGAAGCGGTGATGATTGCTTCGTCGCCGGCAAAAACCCGGAATTCCCGCCTCGCTTTAAGCCCCTTAACGCCGGTAGACCAGGTGACGATCTCCAGTTCCTCGCCGTATTCCGGGCAGCGAAGAATGTCGATGCCCAGTTTGTGCAGCACCCAGGCGAAGCCGGTCTCCTGCACCTTCCGGGCGCCCTGCCCCACGGAGCGGGAATGAGAAATCGCCGCTTCCTGCAACAGCTTCACCAGCGATCCCAATTTCAGGCGGAGAGCGGGATCGGTTTCAAAGAATTTGATTTCGTGCGCTAATTTGAATTTCATCGGATTATAGCCCGGCAGTTTTCAAGGTGAGCGCGGCGCGGGGGAATGCTTACGATTTAGTGGTTCTTCTTGGGATAATGGAAAAAAACTACCGACCCGCCGCCCGCGGAAACCTCTCTCCAGGAATTTGCCGCAAATTCAATACAAAAGACGCCGCAAGTGGGGATATTTTCCACGGGGTGATCGGTCAGGTAGTTGGCCAGCATGGTCAGGCCGGGATTATGCCCGAACAACATTACTGCATTCAGGGAATCCTCGATCTGGTGGATAACCGTTACCAGGGTGGGAACGTCCGCCAGGTAAAGTGTTTCATTGGTGAGAATACTTTTAGGAGAAAGCCCGATCTCTTTGGCGATGATTTTCGCGGTTTTGAGCGCCCGTTTGGCCGGGCTGGAGATGATCCGCTCCGGCGCCGCCCGGTTATTTTTCAGGTATTCACCCACCAGGGGCGCGTCGCGCTTGCCGCGCTTATTGAGGGGGCGGTCAAAATCGCTCAGGTGCGGATTTTTCCAACTGGATTTAGCGTGGCGAACCAGGTAAAGCCGCTTCATGCAAAATATCATCCTCTGCGTAAGCCCCTTTGGGAAGGGAGTTCATTCGCAATTCTCAGCAACATTACACCAAACAAGCGCCCAAAAGTAACGCTTCGCAGGGGTGTACGCAATCGGAAAAAAGCAGCGGGAAGGAGCGGCAGGGGCAGAAGCAGCAGGCAGGGGCAGTCAAAACCAGATCGGCATTGCAAAGCGCATCGGAAATCCTGCCCGGGCGTTATAGCTCCTCGCGGGCGGATTGCTTCCGCCGGTTTGCCGAAAAACCTTTTTTCATCCACCAGAGAGTGCAAAACAAACGCCCCTTCAGCGCCGGGGGGACATGTTCAGGAACAGCTTGGTCGGGCTGTACCATTTTTCGTTGTAACTGCGCGCCGCGTCGATGGTAAAATAGCGGTTCATGAATTCGCGCAGCGACGCGCCGGTGAATTCGGTGATATGTTTAGGGGCCTCGGGATTCTTGATCTTGGTAGCGCGATCTTCCAGGGAATCCTTCACCCAATGGGTGAACACTTTGACCGCCGAAACCGGCCCTTTCACGTCATGGATAACCTGGATCAGGTGAAATTTACCGGAGGGTTTGAGAATCCGCAGCGCTTCTTTGAAGAACGCTTCCAGGTCTTTAAAATGATCCATCGCGTCGATCACCACCAGGTGCGAGAAAGTGCCGTCTTTAAAGGGAATGTACTCCGATAAAGCGCAGACGAAGGGAAACTCCGCCGTCTCGGGCAATGGAAGGGGATCGATGCCGTAGTATTCGACGTTTTCCGTTAAGTGAAAGCGGAATTTCCCGGGGCCGCATCCCAGGTCTAACACTTTTCCGTCCCGGATACCCGCGAATTCCGCAAATTTACTTTTCGCGTGTTTTGAGCGGGATTTCTTTCCAAACGCATGGACTTGCCGGTGCGGTTCCCGGATGCGCTCTTCCCGCCGCTCCTGAAAACCGCGCAAATGATCCTGCCACATTTGCCATTGCGCGTCGCTCAGCAGGGCCGGAGGAATAAAATTCGCCACCCCGGCGCGAACCGGGTAACTCTCTCCCTTCAAACTGCAAACCAACTCGCCTTCGATAATCTTGCCATTTTCCTGCCTGGTAATATCGGCTTTCAACTCCCCGCGGCGACAAACCGGGCAGCACATATCGGTAAGCATTTCGAGAGTAATCATATTCCTATCCTCCTGTTGAGATTAATGATTGTTAAAGAGGGCAAGAAAAAATAGAATGCTAGTGACATCAACCGAGGTAGGCGCTTATGATTTCTTACCCCCAAAAAGACAAAAAAGCAACCATCTCTCGGCCGGTTATCCGCTCATTTAAAAAAGAAAACCCCGCCAAACACCGTCGGGACTTGAAAAAAATGTTCTGCTCCGGCGCAGCCTTATACCAGATGTTACTAATTAGCCAAGGTCGGGATCGATGTTGATTGCAGGTTCGGTTTTTCATCCGGCTTTTCCCCGGATACTCCTTGAAGCCAAAGAATCCGGGGAACTGATTTATACTTATTCAAATTCCATAAAAGAACTGACACCAAATGTGATTTTTTGCAACAAAAGTGCATTAAAAAATTTTTGAAGCCGGGGGTATTGAGGAGGGGTTCAGGGAAGTTCAGGCAGGCAGTTCTAACAATTTAGGATCGTTCAAAAAATAATTTGTTAAAATCGTATTATCGGATGTCATTCCGGTTTTTCCCGTTTTTGGGGAAAATACCGGAATCTTCTACGGAGATTCCGGCATTACGCTTCGCTACAGCCGGAATGAGAGGTTTGGCTAAATTTAACAAGTTATTTTTTTATCACTCCTTAGCGCCATCAAAAACATGAAGGCACGAATACGAGCATAAAAAATGCCCCGGGTCTTCGCGCCTTCGTAATCAAAACCGGGAGATCGCCATCGCTTTTTGCACGGGCAGCGGATTATTTTTCTACCCGTAAGTTTTCCGGTGTGGGGGGCGCGGTATTACCGGTGTTAGTGCCGGCATGGCTCCAATCCGTCCATCCCACATTTTTCCCCGGGGAAGAAGGAACCGGCGCCGGGAAATTGCTGCCATAGTAAAAATTCACCAGGTGAGGCTGCCAGGTGTCGTCCCCGGTAGCAGTATAATTGGCCTGCTCGTGCAACCACTTAAAGCCGCGCAGCAACGCCTGGTCTTCCCAGTTCCACACGTCCGTGTAACCGGCGCGGTACAGGATCACCGCCTGGGCTAACGCGCCCTGTAAAGCCTCGTACACGTAATTCTCCTTCGGGGGCGGCCAGTTGAATCCCCCGGCGCGGCGCTGGTCGTCGGGCAGAACCCCGTCGATGGAATGCCCCTGTTTAGTGGCTCCCAGGGGGTTGACCCCTACCGGTTGGCCGGGATCGACCTGCCAATCCAGGTCACCATACTCAAAGCCGGCGTAAGACTGGCGATCTCCCAGGTAGCCCTTGAATACCTGGGCGCAGCTCGCGATTTCCTGGGTATCGTTCAAATAAACGGCCACCGCCACACGGCTGCCGCCGCAGTGGGTCCCCCAATTGTTGGGACGATCTTCATGAGTGGAAATCAGGGTTCTGCCTTGCAGGTCTTTGTGGCGCACTTCCTGAAGCCAGTTCCGGAAAATCGCATTTTCGTTTGCCGGCAGCCCCACCAGATCCGCGGCGATCACGTAAGCGATCAATTCCCTTCCCAGCGCCAGGGTGCGCCCCCCCTCCTCGGTGCCGATGGCCGCCATGCAGGCGTCGATCACTTCGGCGCGGTAGGATTGTACGCCGGTGCGGGCATAAACCAGGGCCTTGGCCAGCACTCGCACGTTGGTGGGATCATCCTGGTTGGAAAGGTCCGGGGTTCCGGCAGGCTTGTCCGCCTCGCTTTTCAGATTGTTCCAGGCGGCGCCGGACATGGGCAATTGCGCCAGCTCCGCGGCGCTGGTCCAAATATTGCCCGTCTGGGCAAAAATTTCCGCTCCCACAAGCATTGCAAGCAGTACGATCAACCGGCGAAAAAGATTAGATTTGCTTCTGAACATCGCTATCTCCACATCAGTTACGTATTGACGATTAAATTGCCAACCGCCGCACAACTCTCCAACCATCGAACCATTCAGCTATTTATCACCCTCGATTCAGCGGCTTAACACCATTTTGATGGCCGTGGAATGCCCCCCGGCGTCCCCGGAAGGCGTGGATACTTGCAAACGCGCAAAATAAATTCCGCTGGGCAAAGCACCGCCGCGCTGATCGAGCGCCTGCCAGTCCTGAGCATAGGAACCGGCGGAGTAGAAGCCATCGGCCAGCACCGCGACCTCCCGGCCGGCCAGGTCATACACCGCCAGCCGTACCTTAGCGGCATTGGGCAGGGAGTAGCGAATGCTGGTGCCGGGATTAAAGGGATTGGGATAATTTTGCTCCAGGGAAAATTCCCGCGGGACGGCAACATTCCCAAACAGCGAAGAAGTTCCGCCGTTATTGCGGGGATTCCAGTACCCGGTATCGATCAGCAAACCCAAATCCTGGTAGTCGCATACCAGCACCGGGCGAGATCCCCGGTCGGTATGGGCGGTGAAAATGCCCGCGGGAAATTCGGGGCCGAGGTTAACGTTGATAACGTCGATGCCATCGGTATCGTCCGAATTGACCACCTCAAACGTTTTTACAAAATTATGGGGCGGTTTTCGCTCGTACACTTTAAAATCACCGCTCCCCTGGCTGGAGACGATCAGGTAGCCCTCTCCGCTGGCGGCATAGTAAATGGTAACTCCTTCGACGTCTTCCGTGAGGCCATGGGAACCCACCGGCGCGATCAATTCTCCCACCGGGTTGGGGTCGTTGGGATCGGCGTCGTATTTATAGACCCCGTACTTTTCACTCGCCGCGTAGAGCTTGCCGGTTTCATCATCGGCCACGTTCCCTTCGGTCTGTCCGTCAGGCGCGTTGAACCAGGTTCTTTTTTCGACCCCGCCGATGGTTCCGTCGCCGTTATCCACTAACTCCCACTGGCGCATCTGGCTGTTGGTGGCGGAGCCGAAGGCATAGGTTTTTCCGGTATTGGGGCTGCGGTAGAGGCAAAAACCGTAAAGCTCCGAGGGCCAGTTCCCGGCGTCGAAATTACCGACCATGCTAAGCTGGCGGGTGGCGTGATTCACTTTATAGAGAACGATTCTCTCGTTGCTGCGGTCGTTGAATCCCACAATGTCGATGGGTTCCCCGGATAAAATAAAATTATAGCGGATGTCGATATTCCCGGGCTGCCCGGGCGTCGAAACGGACTGGAGGGAATTGCCGTCGAGATCGTAAACGAACAGCTTATTGGCCCCTTTATCGGAAGTAATAATGGTGCTTTGGGAAAGATCGCCCGGGTGCAGCCAGATGCACATGTCGTCCTGGTCGTCAACGCCGCCGGCCTGCAATTCCAACTTCGGAGTAACGGACTGGGCCAGCGATGTTGCTGCAACCAGTGCAAACCCGAGTAACCAGAAGAATACAAATTTGATCATCATTATTCTCCATTTCCTTATGGCTCCGCAACCATTATCGGCAGCGATAGGGGCAATGTTAGTTTTTAAGAGCCGGAAACCCAATGCCAGACTTTCTGCTGAATTTTTCCGGTTCCCGGCTCTTCCAAAGGGATTCCGGCGGTATCAGGCGCTTAGTGACCGTACATCAACAAAACGTTTTCGTTATAATTGCCAATTGTTAATTGGCAATTATAACTGCCCCGAAAAATGCCTATATCCCGGTGCGTAACTTCTTCCGGCGGCCTCAACGGGCCAAAATCATTTTGATGGCGCTTTTGTACGCCCCGGCGCGAAGGTGCGCGAAATAAATTCCGCTGGGAAGAGGAGCGCCGTTGGCGCCGGTCGCCGACCAGGTATAGGTGTAGCCGCCCGCGGTATGGAATTCATCCACCAGCTTGCTCACTTCCCTGCCGGCGACGTCATACACGCTCAATTCCACCACCGCAGCCTGCCCCAGTGTAAAACGGATCGAGGTGCTGGGGTTGAAGGGATTGGGATAGTTCTGTGACAGGGAGAACTGTGACAGCAGTCCAGGTTCCGGCTCGATGGCGCTGACCCCGCTGTTCCGGGGATTCCAATACTCGGTATCGATCTGCAACCCCAGGTCTTCATAATCGCACATGAGAACCGCGGTGCTCCCTTCGTGCAAGGTAAACAGGCCGTTGGGAAAAGCGGGCCCCAGGTCCACATTGGTGACATCGATGCCGTCGGTATCGCTTGCCCCGTTGACGCTGAAGGTTTTGACAAAATCATGCGGCTCTTTCCGCTCATACACCTTAAAGGTGCTGTTCCCCTGGCTGGAGACAATCAAATATCCCTCGCCATTGGCGGCGTAATAAATGGCAACCCCTTCCACGTCCTCCGTCAGCCCGTTCGAGCCGGTCGGGGCGATGAGATCTCCGTCGGGAGTGGGATTGGTGGGATCGGCGTCGTATTTATAGACCCCATCGGCCTCGCTGGCCGCGTATAGTTTGGCGGTCTCATCATCGGCCACCATGCCCTCGGTTTGCGTTCCGTTGTCCCAGGTCCTCTTCTCGATGCCATCGATGGTTCCATTTCCGTTATCCACCAGCTCCCATTGCCTTATCTGGCCGCTTTTCCCGCAGCCGATGGCGTAATGCTTGCCGGTATTCGGGCTGACATAGAGGCAAAAGCCGTACAACTCGCTCCACCCGCCGCCGGCGTCAAAATTGGCCACCTGGGTCAGTTGGCGGGTGGATGGATTGACGGTCAGAATCACAATTTCCGTGTTATCGCGGTCATTGTAGCCCACGATATCGACCGGCTGGCCGGAGAACATAAAATTGTAGCGAACGTCGATGCCTCCCGGGCTGCCGTCGGTGTTGATGGTCTGGAGAGTATTTCCGCTCAAATCGTACACGAAAATCCTGGATGCGTCTTTATCGGAAGTGATGACGGTGCTCAGGGAAGGATCGTCGGGGTGAATCCAGATGCACATATCATCCTGGTCCCCGGCGCCCTGCCCGCTTAGGGATAGTACCGGCGATACCGCCTGGGCATACAACATATTGCCCAACAACAATAAAAGAACCGCCGCGAAGGAAGCTTTTCGGATTAGAGAAAACGCCCTGTCCCACTCACTTTGGTTTACCACATTCATGGCTTCTCCTTTGTTTATGTTCCGGCAGGGAAAGAGCAAACACCTTGCCAGCCCTTTGAAAACAGGAGAACCATCTTGAATTTATCCCGGCAGCGCCACATTTTAGAGATATTCATTAGCGGTGGGCAAATCAGCCGGAAACTTTCACCACTATGTATAATTTTTGCATAGCGGCTACGGGGTCCGGGAAGAAGGGGTGATCTTCAGGGGCCGGCGCGAAAGCGCGCGGGGATTCCAATACTCGCTATCGGTTTTCAACTTCAGGTCTGCGAAATCGCACACCAGCACCTCTTTCTTTTCGTTCTCGTTATTGTGCAACAGGAATATCCCCTGCGGAAACGCCGCGCCTAAGTTCACGTTGGTTACATCGATGCCGTCGGTTTCTTCCACGCCTCTTACCTGAAACGTGGTTACCAGGGGGTGCGGCGGCCGGCGCTCGAAAACTTTGAAATTATCGCTCCCCTGGTTGGAGACCAGAATATATCCCTCTCCATCGGCGGCGTAGTAAATGGCAATACCCTCAATGTCCGGCGTCAAACCGTTGGCTCCGGTAGCGAATAGCAGTTCGCCGGTCGGGTTTTTATCAACCGGATCCGCACCATACACATAAACGCCGTCTTCTTCATTCGCGGCGTAAAGTTTCCCGGTTTCATCATCCGCTACCAGGCCCTCGGTCTCGTTGGAGCTGCCGTTCAACCAGTTCCGTTTTTCGATTCCTTCGATGCCGCCCTCGCCGTTATCGACCAATTCCCATTGGCGAAGGCGACTGCCCTTGTCCGAAGCAAAGGCGTAGTATTTTCCGCTAAAAGGGCTTAAATAGAGGCAAAATCCGTAAATCTCCCGGGTCCACTTTCCGGTATCGAAACGGCTGACCAGGCTTAGCTTGCGAGTGTGCAATTGAACCCGGTATATCACAATGTCGTTGTTATCGCGGTCCACATAAGCGACGATGTCGGCCGGTTCTCCCGAAAGTGGGAAATTATAGCGGACGTCGATATTGCTCGGCTTCCCGGGGACCGAGATGCTCTGGTGCGTTTTTCCGCTCAAATCATACACAAATAACTCATAGGCGTCTTTATCGGAGGTAATGATAAGGCTTTGAGAGGGATCGGGATGAATCCAGATGCACATATCGTCTTGATCCTGGATGTGCGAATCCCGCAACGCCAGCCGGGGATCGAGCACGGTTTGCGCCATAGCCATCGAAATGGAAAAAAGGAGCGCTCCCCCGAAGAGAACCCTGTAAATCCACCTGCTTTGATAACAAAAATTTTTCGGAATTATCTTATTTTTTCGCCTCAGTTTCATTGGTTTTCTCCCCGAATCATTAGATTGGTTGGGCGCATCGCAAATTGGTATTCAGAAACGCCTCTTAGAATCCCGGATGGTCTCTGCCGGGCTAACCGGAAGGTTTTTTTACATCCGCCGCGCCAATATAATCTCCCCTTACCCGCTTCGCGGTTGACGAGTGTCAAAGAAGCCCCGGCAAATATTCAAATGCCGCATCGCCATATATCTGATCAAAGAATCGTCTTCCCCAGCGCGCTCTGGATCAACTCTACCGCCAGTTGGGCGGTGTGATTGGTGGTATCCAAAACCGGGTTCACCTCCACCACTTCCAGGCTGAGCAAGGCCCCGGTGCGGGCCGCTTTCTCGCAGATCAGGTGCGCTTCCCGGTAGTTCAGCCCCCCGTCCACCGGGGTTCCCACTCCCGGCGCTTCCCGGGGATCCAGCGCGTCCAGGTCGAAAGAGAGGTGAAATCCGCCGGTGCCGGCCGTGGCGCGTTTCAAAGCTTCATCCACGCAATTGCCGATGCCGCGCTCGTCAATTTCCGACATGGTAAACACCCGCACCCCGGAGCGCCGCACCACCTGTTTTTCTTTCTCGTCGATATCGCGCGCGCCCAATATGGTTACATTCTGCGGCAGCACTGCCGGGCCATCGCCGTTCAAGGCGGTAAGACCGGGATCTCCTTTGCCTAACAATACCGCCAGGGGCATCCCGTGAATATTTCCGCTGGGAGAGGTTTCCGGAAGGTTCATATCGGTATGGGCGTCCACCCAGATCAGCCCGATCCTCTCCTGATGCTGCCGGTAGTGCGCCGAAAGCCCGGCGATGGAACCGATAGAAATGCTGTGATCCCCGCCGAGCACCAGCGGGAACCACCCCGATGCCAGGGCGCTGTACACGTGTTCTTTGACCTGGCTGCACACCTGGAGAACCTCCTTCAGATATTTCAAATGGAATTCCCCGGGGGCGCAGATCTCCGGCTCATGAGCGTAAATAGCGCCCATTTCATGGATTTCATAATTCAGTTTGTGCAGTTTTTCCACCAGCCCGGCGATGCGGATCGCCGACGGTCCCATATCCACGCCCCGGCGCCCGGCGCCTAAATCCATATAAACCGAGAACAGGGCAATATCTTTTACATGATTCATCGATCTCACGCTTGCACTCCTGCCAGATTTACGGCGGTTAAGGTAGGTGAGGATTGTAAAAAAAACTTTATCGAAAAGCAAGCGGAGGAACGAGGGCTCGGGTGTGGTGGATTGATGGGGGTAAAATTGGCTTTGGGGGAATCAAAACAAGTGATTTTTCCCCGGCGATTCGCCAATCTTCAATCTTCAATCTTGTTCAGGGTAGTTTCCCGGCTTCCCGGGGATACAACCGCGCCCAGAGGTTGTACCGGGGATAGCGGCACTCCCGGTAATGCTCCCTGGCGATTCGCACATATTCGGCATTTAGCTGCTGCCAGCGCTGCGGTTCCAGGCAGAGCGCTGCCACCCCGCGCAAGGAGTCGAGTTCGGTCCCGGTGAGCGCCATTACTTGAAGTTTGAAGGCTTCCGCGGGGAAATCTGCATCGACACCGGCCTCCCCATTCATTCTCGAATTGGAGGCGAATCCGCCGGTTTTCCAGAGCCGGGCGGTGTTGTCGGTGCTCCAGGTTAAAATGGCGCTGAAATCCGGGCTGGCTATCGCTCCTACCACTTCGTGATTGTGCCCGTCACGGTTATCATGCTGTAGCGGCGGGCCGATTTGCCGCCCGGCGGCGGCGTCCCAGAGGCGGGCGGTGTTATCATCGCCCCAGGTAAGAATCACGGTTCCGGTTTCATTGAGCGCCGCTCCGAATACGCCGGCATCGTTGCGCAGGGGGCCGGAACTGTGCGGCAGGGGCGGGGTGAGCGGCTGGCCGGTGGCGGCGTCCCACAGGCGGGCGGTATTATCCTGGCTCCAGGTAAGGATGCGGTTTTCGTCCCGGTCAAAGGCCGCTCCCAGTACCCACCCATTATGGCGAAGGGAAGGAACGGCCTCTCCCCCGGTTTGCGCATCCCATAAGCGAGCGGTATTGTCGCGGCTCCAGGTAAGCAGGCGTGTTTCGGATTTGTCGAAGCAAGCGCCAATAATCTCCGCCTCATGGCGCAGGACCAGCCCGGCCGGTTTTCCGGAATGAGCCGCCCACAACCGGGCGATGCTGTCGGCGCTCCAGGTCAGGAAGCGAGTAAAATCGCTGCTGAAGATCAGCCCGTTGACCGCTCCTTTATGGCGCAGCGGCGCCCCGAGCGGTTCACCGGTGCGGGCGTCCCAGCGTTGGGCGGTGCTGTCGTCGCTCCAGGTCAAAAATTCCCTTTCATCGAAATTGAACCCCGCCCCGTTGATCCATCCATCATGCTGCGCTCTTGCGCCGAGCGGCGCGCCGCTGGCGAGGTCCCAATGCTGGGCGGAAAAATCATCATGCCAGGTGAGCAGGCGGCTTTCATCCCGGTTAAAAATGGCCCCGATAACGCCGCTGGCGAGGCGCAATATCGGTGAGAGCAACTGCCCGTCTTCAGCGCTCCAGAACCGGGCAGCGCCGTCCGCGCTCCAGGTAAGAATGCGATTTTCATCCCCGGTGAATACCGCTCCGTACACCCAGTTTTCGTGCTTGAGGGGTGGAAAAACTTCTTGCCCGTTTTCGACATTCCAGAGCCGGGCGGTGCTGTCGTCGCTCCAGGTCAGCGCCAGGCTTCGATTGCGGTTGAATCGCGCGCCCGCTACTTTGCCGGTATGCTGAAGAACGAATTCCAGGCGCATGGCCGGTTGAATCTCCACGGTCTCTTGCAGGATCGTCTCCCGCAATTCCCGGTCGGAGGTGAGGTCTATCGCCTCTGCGGCCAGGTGCAGGGAAAGCAGCAGGTCGTTTTCCGCGCGGGCCAGGCGGCTTCGTTCCCAGAAATGTTGTGCGGTAGAGCCGCGCCACATACGCTGCCGGGCTTCTTGCTCCGATTGCCTCTTCCACGCCAGCGCTCCCCAGATCATCCCTGCAAGCAGCAGCGCCGCGACCAGGGCAAGTACCCGGCGGCGTTTTTGCTGAAAACGCCGGTCGCGGTCTAACTGGGCGATTTCAAGCCGGTTGGCATCATAAAGGTTCGCCAGCAGGGTGTACCACTCTCCCTCATAAGCGCCCTTGTGGAATTTATCTTTGAAGAGGTTGAACCCGCTGTAATTATTACCGCGCGGCTGGTTCATTACCTGGTAGAGTGCTTCCGGAAACGCCAGGTTATTTTCGTCTTCCGGGCTGGCCTGGTCGTTGGGGATCCCTTCTATGATAACGGGGATTATGTTATCCGCCCCGTTCCGCTCTGCAAATCGGAGAATTTTATCATTCACATCCTGGCTTTTCCGGGCTTTGGGGGAGCAGATAACGATCATTTTCTGCGAGCGCAGCAACTCCCGTTCGATATACTGCCCGAACTCCGTGCCGTTCAGCCCGTTCGCGTCTTTGAATACCTTCAATTTCCGCAAGGGCCGATGATGCAGTTTTGGGGGGGGATTATAATTTTTAAGAAATCTGGCCAACCTGGTGGCAAATCTATCATCCGCTTCGCAATAACAAATGAAGACATCGTGCCGGTGGGCAAGAACTTCCGGGGTGGTTTGAAGACTCCTGTGCTCTGTTACCATGGGGCCCCTGTCGTTAATTTTAGATTTTCCATACCGCAGTATCCCATAAATACCGCCTGAAGCGGGTATTGCGTTCGGAAAGAAAATCAAGATTGGAACATTTGTCGTGACGAAAAAGACAGTTGGCAGGATTTTTTTTCAGGGAGGATAGATTGATTTGATCTTCGTTACCATTCAGCCCACTAAATACACAAAATAAACGAATCGTTGGTTTGCGTATCTCGTGGGCTGAACAGTTACGATACTTCTTTGGCGGGATCATTCCCAAAACTCAAAGCTCGTGTTTTTCACCCCAAATCCGTGCAACGGGCAGGGTGAATAATGGCCGATGCTGCGGGGAAATCATTTCTTGCGCCGCATTGTTCCGGAACCTTCCGCGACCTTTCCGTCGAGCATCGTTTCCTTGAAGGTCATCCGCATTTCATTCTCATTGATTTTTTCAGTGGTGCGCACGGAAGTGCCCATCGGCCCGCTCCAGTTCGAGGTTTCTTCGTTCCCTTCCAATTTACCGCGGCCCTGGTAGGCCCCACGCCAGCTATCGAACCAGTACCCGATAGTCTCCCCGGTTTTCGGATCGAAGGTAAACATTCCCATTCCCTGGTAGGGCATTTTCATCATTTCCTCCGCTTGCTCCCGGGTCATATTCCACATTTTCAGCCCCTCATCGGTCATACTGGTCATGGTGCTCTTGAGATGCATAATATAAAACTGGTCGCCCAATGCCATTTCGATTTTCATCCACTCTTTGGATTTACCCGAGTTGGATTCAGTCTCCCCTTCCCACTCACCGACCATCCATTTGGTCCAGGGATCTTTGAGGGGCGCAGGGGGCGCCATCTCTTCGGCCGGGGCATCGGTCTTCATCTCCTGCATGGGCATCTTTTTATCTGCGGCCTTATCCTGCGGCATGGCTTTTTCTGCTTTTGCCGGTTTATCTTTTTGCGGCATTTCACTCTTCTCCTGCTGGGCCAGCAGAGCCTGGGCAAAGAACGCCAGGACCATTAGTACAACACTTAGCTGCTTCATGGCAGACTCCTTTATTTGAGTTAGACGATAACAAATTAGTTTAGTGAATATTTGATCACGTAAAAAGATATGGCAAAGATTTTTCATAAGCAAGTATAAATTTTTTCGCGCCAGCTAATAAACTTTGAGTTGGCATTTCGAGGAACTTTGTGCATATTTACGCGCTTTTTGCGTGTATCGCAAGAGCGCTTATTTTGCCGGGGCAGAGCTGCCCGATCAAAAGAAGAGGTCTCGGATCATCATGTCCGCCCGCAAAAAACTCACCGTTCTGTACCTGATCGACGGAGCCAGGCCCGACGTCATGCAGGAAATGCTGGAATCCGGCGATCTTCCCAATATTCGCGCTGAAATTCTTTCCCGGGGAACCTTCCGCAGGGCCGGTTCCTGTCTCCCCACCACCACCGGTCCCGCTTACCTGCCTTTTTTGACCGGCTGTTTTCCGGGAACGCTCAACATTACCGGCATCCGCTGGCTGGATAAGGCCGAATTTCACCGCAAGGGATGGAGCAAAAACAAATTTCGCAGTTATAACGGCATCGAAGCGCCATGGTTCAACAGCGACCTGCCGGGGGAGCATCCCACCCTCTATGAAATTTTCGACCGCCCCTTCAACATTTTTTCGATGATCACCCGGGGGCTTCCCAACGGAAATGACCTGACCGGCCGCTCGAAGCCGTTCCTCTATTTTTACGCCCACCTGACCGATCAGTGGAACCCCGTGGATCGAACCTCGCACTCCCGGCTGCTCCGCGCCTTAGACCGGGACCCCGAGTTCGTTTTCGCGGTATTCCCGGGGGTGGACTCTTATTCGCACCTGTTTCATCCCCGGCACGATAACACTTACAAGGCCTACCGCTACGTGGATTTCAGCGTGGGGGAAGTCGTGAAAAAGTTGAAAAAACAGGGCCGCTGGGACGATACCCTGCTGATTCTCACCTCCGACCACGGCCTCACCGCCACCCACACCCACCTGGACCTGGCCCTGTTCCTGCAAGAGCGCGGCGTGAAAACCCTTTTCTACCCCATCATCTGGAAACGCAATCCCCGGGCCGCGGTGATGATCTCCGGGAACGCCTTCGGGCACGTGTACCTGTTGAACGGCTATGCCCAAAAACTCGCCGGGGCGAGCCATCCCAAAGAAGTTCTGGGAGAAATTTGGGATGAATTGCTGGCGCGGGAAGAGGTGGATTTTCTGGTCTGGCGGGAAGGCGAAGGGATTTACCATATCGAAGCGGCGCGGGGGCGGGCGACCATTTTCCGGCAAAACGGCGGGTTAGGCTATCGCCCCTTAGCGGGCGATCCGTTCGGGTTGGGAAACCTGTCCGGCCCGCTTGCAAACCGAGAATCGCTGGAAAGAACCTTCCATTCCGACTACCCCGACGCCCTGGTGCAAATCGACCAGCTGCTTTCCGCCTCTCGCAGCGGAGATTTCGCGGTGATATCGAAAAAAGGGTACGATCTCCGCAAAGCTTACGAGTGGCCGGAGCACCATAGCTCTCACGGATCGCTGCACCGCGAGCACATGCTCGTTCCCCTGATTTACAACCAGACCGGCTGGAAAGAAGGCCCTGCCCGCACCGCCGACCTGTTCAATACCATTCTGAAATGGTCCGACAAACCCATCCCGGAGAAAACCGATGGCCAATCCCTCCTCTGAGAAAGTGTACCTCCCCTCCTCTAAAGCCATCCAGAAGGGCGTGCAATGGTTTCTCTTTTTTACGGTGACGGGGGTGATTGTGGCGCTGTGGTGGAAATCCTCTGCGAACCTGGGGATTATCATCAGAAACCTGGATAAATCCTATCTCCTGCTGTTGATTCCATTGCTGGCGATTGATTATTTGTTAGGAGGCCTCCGTATGCGGCTTTTCTTTGACGGCAAAGTGCTTCCTAAAATTTCTTTATGGGACAATATGCGGGGCAACTGGGCGAATATTTTTATGGGGGCGGTTACCCCCTTCCAAACCGGGGGCGGGCCGGCGCAGCTTTACATTCTCTGGCGCTGCGGGGCAAAAATATCGGAAAGCACCTTAATTACCATCATTAACTTTGCCGCGACCCTGATCTTTTTCCAGGTAGCCAGTATTGTCGCCCTGCTAATCCTCCCGGCAGACATCTTCGGGCACAACCTGATTTATGCGATAAAAATTGCCTTTGCAATGGTGGGGACCCTCACCGGCGGGCTGCTATTGATCATGCTTTTTCCCCAGGTGGGAATGGCAGTGATAGAGGGGCTTGTCTGGCTGATTCCCTCCCGGTTCACCAAAGCGCATGCCCTGGGCCAGCGGATGTTGAATGTCCTGAAAACCGGGAGTGAACACTTCGGGGCGGCGTTCCGGCAGATTCTGCGCCACAAAAAAAAGGCTTTGCTGGCGACGGTTATCGCCACGCTGGCGTTATTTTTCAATAAATATTTGATGGGATACGTGATTGCCCTGGCGCTTCAGCAGGACGCGCCTTTCCAGACTTTTATCGGGTTGCAAATATTGCATTTTTTCCTGATCTACTTTGCACCCACCCCGGGGGCCTCCGGTATTGCCGAAGTCTCTTCAGTCTGGCTGATGGAAAAAGTGATGAGCAGCGAAGTCTTGATCATTTACGCCGTGGCCTGGCGCTTTTTCAGCACCCACCTGGGAGCGATCATCGGCGGCGTGGTATTATTGTTCGAAACCCGTGCGCTGGCTAAACCCACCCTGGCGCCGGCAGCGCAGGAACATATTGCCGATCAATAACCCTCCCGAATGCCCCCGCGGTGCAAAACTTCAGTTTTGCACCGCCTCTTGCTCCCCCAATATGGCTGCAATCTCCTGAAACACCTCGCTTACCTCCTGCATCCCGTTGACCTGGTAAAAGTGATGGTGCTCCCGGTAATATTCGATCAACGGTTGAGTACTTTTGCGATATACCGCCAGGCGGTTCTTGATGGTCTCTTCTTTGTCGTCATCCCGTTGAATTACCTTTGCCCCGCAATGGTTGCACCTGCCCCCGGCAGCAGGGGGATCGGAATGCAGGTTGAACAGTTTTCCGCACTCGGGGCAGACCCGCCGGGCGGTCAGGCGCTTGATGATTTCCTGGTCCGGCAGGGAAATTTCAACCACTTTCAGATTACCCTGGTGGAGCTTCACTAAAATATTCTTCAGCCCGTCGGCCTGGGGAACGGTTCTGGGAAAGCCGTCGAGGATGAATCCGCGGGCGGCGTCGCGCTCTTTCAGGCGATTTTCCACAATCTGTAACATCAGGTCGTCCGAGACCAACTCTCCCCGGTCCATGATTGATTTGACTTTTCGTCCCAGGGGAGATGCTTTTTTCACTTCTGCCCGGAGAATATCGCCGGTGGAGATTTGGGGAATATGATAGCGCTCCATGATCAGCCTGGCCTGGGTGCCTTTTCCAACCCCGGGCGCTCCTAAAAGGATAATCTGCATGGCTACCTCCTGTGGTGTTAAGAATTCGCTTCCTTGACCCGTCTCCTGACCTCAAGCGACTGAAAGGGAATATAAGAAAATCGTCACAATTAGTCGCAAGGAAAAAATAAAGATATGGAGAAATTAGCCGGATAACGGGTAACGGATACCGGATAACGGATGCCGGGTAACGGGAGGAAGGATTAGAGCTGGATTTCCGGGTGAAGGGGCTTTATAAAGCGCGGTTTTTCCCGCTCTTTCGCCTTCACGTAGAGCTGCCCGCAGGCGGCGGCGATATCATTGCCGCGATTCTTGCGCAGCATGACCGCGAAGGAGGCGGATTCCACTTCCGCGGCGAATTTCAGGATGCGCTCTTCCGAAGGCGCCCGGAATCCCACCCCGGCGTCGTTGTAGGGGATCAAATTCAGTTTGCAGCGCAATTGCGATAATAATTTTTTCAGCGCCCGCGCCTCCGCCGGGGAATCGTTTATTCCCTCTAAGAGCACATACTCAAAAGTGATGCGCTTGCGCGACTTGTGAGTGTAGTAGCGGGCGCTTTTCATCAGCTCATCCAGGGGAAACGGCTCCGCCACCGGCATGATTTGGCGGCGCAGCTCCTGGGTGGGCGCGTGCAGGGAAATCGCCAGGCTGAAGGGCTGGCCTTCATCGGCGAATTGATAAATGCGCGGGATGACGCCCACGGTGGAAATGGTAATCTTTTTGGCGGCAATCGCCAGCCCCTCCGGGTCGCAGAGAATTTTGCCCGCCTCGATCACCCGGGGGTAATTGAGGAACGGCTCGCCCATGCCCATCAGCACCACGTTGGTGATGTCGCGCCCGGTATCCTGTCCCATAGGGCGGCATTCACCCTGCACCCGGATAACCTGCTCTACGATCTCCCCGGGAGTCAAATTCTTCAAAAAACCCATTTGCCCGGTGGCGCAGAACTCGCAGGCCATGGCGCAGCCCACCTGGGAAGAGATGCAGACCGTGGTGCGGCTTTCTTCCGGGATGAACACGCTTTCGATCCGTTTCCCGTCGCGCAGTTGCCAGAGATACTTTTGAGTGCCGTCGCTGGAAACCTCTTTGGCTGCCAGGGTAAGCGAGGCCAGCGAAAAATGGTCTTCCAGCTCCCGCCGGAAGGTTTTGGGAATATTGCTCATCTCCTCGAACGATTGCGCCTGGTGATGGTGAACCCATTTATACACCTGGCGGGCGCGGTAGGGCGGCTGGGCAAAAGGAGCGAACAATGCTTCCATTTCCGCGAGCGAACAGCCGGTCAGTGCCGGTTTGTGGGGGGTATCGGTCAGAATTTTATCGGGCATAATTTCTTCCTATTAATGTGTAACCTCCCGGATCCCGGCCTTCCAGGACCCGGGAGGTTTCCTGTTACTTGCGAAATTTAACCCAATCCGGTAAAGATTCCAAATTTTCGTTCGCGAACTTTTCTTTCGCTTATTTTATGATTAAGTTCACCAGAGCAAAAACGAAGCGAGGTAACAATGAGCATTCAGGGCCAGAAGGTTCATAGTACAAATTATCCCCATATTATAAAAATAGATGGGGTTTGCGGCGGGGAAGCAATTATTGAAGGGACGCGCATCGCCGTCTGGCACATCGTCGATTTCTATTATAAAGTGGGCATGTCGGTCGAGGAAATTTTAGCGGATTGGGATTACCTGGCCCCCGCCCAGGTATATAGCGCATTGGCATATTATTACGATCACAAAGAAGAGATCGATCGGGCACGGCGGGAAAACAGTTACGAGTATTGGCAAGAACATTTTGCACCCGTTGCTAATGAACCCGCCTAAACCGCATCTGAATGAACATCTCTCACAGTTACTGCCGATGAATTGAAAAACCAGATTCGTTGGCTCAATGAGTTTAAATAGTAATGGTCGAAAACCTACCTGACAATGCCATGCCCACGCCGCTGGCCATCGCCGTGGAAAACCTCAGTAAGTATTACGGTCGCACTGTAGGGGTAAAGGAAATCAGCTTTGCCATCCAGGCGGGGGAAATTTTCGGCTTCCTGGGCCCCAACGGCGCGGGGAAAACCACCACGATACGCCTGCTGCTGGATTTACTGCGCCCTTCGGCAGGCAGCGCGTTCGTTTTCGGCAAAGCGGTGCGGGAAAATTCGCTGGAAATTCGCCGCCGCTGCGGGTATTTGCCGGGCAATTTTACCCCCTTTGCGCACCTGGGCGGGGCAGAGTTTTTGCGCCTGGCCGCCCGCCTGCGGGATATTCAACCTACCCGGTTAGGGGATTTGCTAAGCCGTTTTCAACTCTCCGCAAAGGAACTCGCCCAAAAAATCAAGCATCTCTCCCACGGAACCCTGCAAAAGTTAGGCATCGTGCAGGCGTTTTTTCACGCCCCGGAACTGCTGATATTGGATGAACCCACTCTCGGTCTGGATCCGTTGATGCAGGAAGAATTTTACGCCCTGCTGCGGGAGGTGAACCGGGAAGGCGGTACGGTCTTTTTTTCTTCCCACAATCTCCCGGAAGTGGAGAAAGTCTGCCAGCGGGCGGCGATCATTCGCGATGGGGAGTTGGTGGCCCTGGAAACCCTGGAAAATTTGAAGAAAAAACGCTATCGCCGGTTGAAGCTGGTCTTGCGCGAGCCGCTGGCGGAGTTTCAACTGCCCAGGGCGAGCCTGGTACATCAACAGGGAGCGGAATATGAGTTCCTGGTAAAAGGCGATATTCCCGAGCTGCTGAACCGCCTGGCCGGCCTGCCCGTCGCCGACCTGGTGTTCCCGGAAGCGGATTTGGAGGAGGTGTTTATGGCGTATTATAAGCGTGAAACGTGAGGCGTGACATCGCTTCGACGCCTTAGACGCACGAATCACGCTTATCCTTCACGTTTCACGCGTCACGTTTCAGTGGAGTTTTTTACAATTTTTTTGGCAATCCCGGCGCTGAATGTTATTTTACCCGGCCTTGAATAGCGTTGGTAGAACGGCAATTATGTAATCAGACAACATTCACCTCAAACCGGCCATCATCTCCCCGAGGAGGCAAAAAATGAACATTGCAGTCTGTATCAAACAAACTCCCGACACTACCACCCGGGTTAAAATCGCCGATAACGGCAAATCCATTATGGAAGAGGGCATCTCCTGGATCGTCAATCCCTACGATGAGTACGCCATCGAGGAAGCGTTGCAGCTTACCGAGAAGCACGGCGGGGAAGTCACCATTATCTCCCTGGGACCGGCGGGGATCGAAAAAACCATCCGGGAGGCGCTGGCCATGGGCGCGCACAAGGCCATCCGCATTCACGCGGACAGCATTCCCGCCGATCCCGCGGTGACCGCGAAGGCGCTGGCGGAAACGCTGAAATCCGGGGGGTACGACCTCATCTTCATGGGCCGCCAGGCGGTGGACGACGACCACGGCCAGATGCCCGCGCTAATTTCCCAGGCGTTGAGCCTGCCCGGCGTTTCCATGGTGGTAAAGCTCGCCATCGAAGGCAACAAAGGAACCGCGCTGCGGGAAATCGAAGGCGGCCACGAAAAAGTTTCCTTCAACCTTCCCGCGATTATCGGCGCCAACCGCCACCTGAACGTTCCCCGCTACCGCTCTTTGAAGGGCATTATGCAGGCCAAGAAAATTCCCATCGAAGTGAAACAGTTGCCCCTGGCGGCGGAAAAACTGCTGATCGAGAAAATGGAATATCCTCCCGCAAAACAGTCCGGCAAAATTTTCACCACCGGCGTAGATGCGGTGCCGGAGGTGGTAAGATTGCTGCGGGAAGAGGCGAAAGTGATTTGAGCAGTGTTTAAGTGTTCAGGTGTTATTGTGTTATAGTGTTTGAGTGGCTTGCATTTCATAATAGACGCTTCAGCAACCCGAAACTCAAAACTCGAAACTCAAAACTCCAAACCCCAACACGGTAAAAAGCCAGATCGATACGTTTCGCAAACGATAGCGAAAAAAACAGGAGAGCATAAAATGTCCACCATTCTTGTCGCCACCGAAATTCGCCAGGGCGAATTGAAATCCATCAACTTAGAAGTGTTTACCGCGGCCGTGAAAATCGCCAGAGAAATCAACCTTGCTACCACGGCGCTGTTGTCAGGGAAAAACGCCGCTTCCCTGGCGGAAATTCCGGCAAAGTACGGCATTGAAAATACCGTAGTGGTTGAAGATGCGAAACTGGAGAAATACAGCCCCGATTGCCACGCCGCGGCGATTGCGGAAGTAGCCCGCCAGAAAGGCGCCAAAGTGATTCTGATGGGCGCTACCTATACCGGCAAGGATTTGATGTCCCGGGCGGCGCAGATTCTCGACACCGCGTTGGCGCAGGATTGCACCGCTTACCGGGCGGAAGGCGGCGCGCTGCGCTTCACCCGCCCGATGTACGCCGGAAAAGTGCGCGCGGAAGTGCGCGTCGCTTCTTCCCCGGTGATGGCCACTTTCCGCGCCAAGACCTTCAAGCCGGAGGAAAACCCGGTTGCTGCAAAGGTTGAAAAACTGCAATTGAACCTCCCGGAACCGCTCACCGTGCTGGAAGCGATTGAAACCGCCGCAGCCGGCAAATTGGACGTCAGCGAGGCGGATTTGATCGTCAGCGGCGGGCGGGGAATGAAAGACCCCAACACTTCCGAAGGCAAAGAGAACTGGGCCAACCTGGAAAAGTTGGCCGAATTGATCGGCGCAGCCACGGGCTGCTCCCGCCCGGTTTCCGACGACGGCTGGCGCTCCCATGACGAGCACATCGGGCAGACCGGGAAAACCGTATCCCCGATGCTTTACATCTCCTGCGCCATGTCCGGGGCCATCCAGCACCTTGCCGGGATGTCTTCCTCCAAGTGCATCGTGGCCATCAACAAGGACCCGGAAGCGCCGATTTTCAAGGCCGCGGATTACGGGATCGTGGGCGACATTGCCCAGGTGCTGCCGGCCATGATCGAGGAAGTGAGGAAATTGAAAGCGCGGGATTAGTTCTACTTTCAGACTTTGAAAGTTAGCCCACAAAACACCCGAAAAGATGCTAAAAAAGGATAAAAATTTATGAATCTTTCGCATCTTTCGGGTATTTCGTGGGCATAAATCTTCATTACCCAGGATAATGTCTTAGAAAGGAGCTAAAGTTTTATGAATAGCATGGACAAGGCTTTACAAACCCAGCTTCAGAATATTCAAACCAGAACCGGGAAGACTCTGGAACAGCTCTATGAAATTATCCGGAAAAGCGGCCTGAGCAAGCACGGGGAAATCCGGGAGATGCTCAAAAACGAATTAGGGATGGGGCACGGCGACGCCAATACGCTGGTACACTTCTATACCCGCTCCGCCGGCGAAGGCGCGGCGCAAGCGGGAGGGACCTCGATTGAGGAGGCGGTCAACGAGATCTACGCGGGGTCGAAAGCAGCTTTGCGCCCCATTCACGAGAAGCTGATGGCGGAAATTACCAAATTCGGCCCGTTCGAGGTCGCCCCGAAGAAGGGGTACCTCAGCCTGCGCCGGAAGAAGCAGTTTGCCATGATCGGCCCGGCAACCAAAACCCGCGTGGAAGTGGGCTTGAATATGAAAGGGGTTGCCGCCACAACGCGCCTGATCGAGATGCCCCCGGGTAAAATGTGCCAGTACAAAGTGAACCTCTCCGACAGCAGGGAGGTTGACAAAGAACTCATCTCCTGGATCAAGCAGGCCTACGACAGCGCGGGATAAACATACCACTCTGATCCGGCAATGCTATTTCCTCCAGGCGCGCCGGCTGACGTCGCCGCGGTAGTGTATTTTTTCGAAATGAATCTGCGGGATGGCGGCATAGACCCGCCGGGCGGCGCCGGGCAGCTCTGAATCCACTGCGGTAACCCCTAACACCCGCCCCCCGGCGGTGAGCAGCTTTTCTCCCTCGCGCCGGGTTCCGGCGTGAAATACCAGCACGTCCGCCGGCAGATTATCCAGCCCGTGAATCTCTTTCCCGGTTTCATAAGCGTCCGGGTAACCGCCGGAGGCTAACACCACGCAGACGGCGTGGGCGTCCTCCAATTGCAGGCGCAGTTTCCCCAGGGTGCGGGTCTGCGCCGCCTGCACGATTTCCAGGAGATCGGATTTCAGCAGCGGCAGCACCGCCTGGGTTTCCGGGTCGCCGAAGCGGCAGTTGAATTCGATCACTTTGGGACCTTCCGCGGTGAGCATCAGCCCGCAGTAGAGCACCCCGGTGTATTCGATGCCTTCGGATTGCAGGGCGGAAAGGGTCGGTTCCACCACTTCGCGAATGGCGCGGTCGCGCAGCTCCGCGGTCAAAAAAGGAGTGGGGGCGTAACTGCCCATGCCGCCGGTATTTTTGCCGCGGTCGCCGTCCAGGGCGCGTTTGTAATCCTGCGCCGGGCTTAGGGTCAGGTAATCTTTTCCGTCGGCGACCACGAACAGGCTCACTTCTTCCCCGCTCATACACTCTTCGATAACCACCCGGGTGCCGGCGTCTTTGAAGATGCGCCGGTTCATCATTTCATCTACAGATTGGCGCGCCGCGGCGCGATCCGGGCAAACCACGCTGCCCTTTCCCGCGGCCAGGCCGTCGGCTTTCACCACCAAGGGCTGCTCCGGCAGGCTGTCGATATAGGCCAGCGCCGCCGCGGGATTGCCGAATTCCGCAAACCGGGCAGTGGGAATGCTATACTTTGCCATCAACCGCTTGGCGAAAATTTTGCTCCCTTCCAGGCGGGCGGCGGATTTGATGGGGCCGAAAACCGGCAGCTTCTGGCTGCGGAAATAATCCACCAGCCCTTCCACCAGGGGCTGTTCCGGCCCGACGATGGTGAAATCCACCTCTTTCTCGCGGGCGAAGGCGGCCAGCCGGCCAAAATCCTCGATGGGGAGGGCGCGGCATTCGGCGATTTTCGCAATGCCGCCGTTGCCGGGGATGCAGTATATTTTCTCTATCTCAGGATTCTGGCGGATTTTCCAGGCCAGGGCGTGCTCCCGCCCCCCGCCGCCGATGATGAGGATGTTCATGATTTTTCCGATGTTTTCGTTTGCTTCTCCTGCGCCAGCAATTTTTTCAAGATGAATTTTTCCCGCTCGATGATAATCCGGGTGTAATCGTCGTCGGCATCCTCCGCTTTTTTCAGCATCGCTTCCGCCAGTTTGTATTCTTTCAGCTCCCGCAGGCAGCGCTGGTAATCGATGTAAATCCAGGCGCGGCGGAAACGGTCTTCCATTTTGTCCAGAAAGGGAAGGATCTCTTCATACACTGAGCGGGCGCGGGCCAACTGCCACTGGTTATAGTAGTTGCTGGCCAGCAGGCTTGCAGCTAAAAATCGCATATCCGGGTTGGTTCCGGTTTTTCCGGCGTCCAAGGTCTCTTTCAGCGCCCGGGCTTGCTGCAAGCTGCGCCCGAACTGGCGGCTGCCTAACAGGTTCAGCCCGCTGAAATATTGATAGAGCAGCGAATCGGCGGGATATTTGAGCAGTGCCCGCGACATCCCGTACCAGTATTTGGTCTGCTTGTGGTCGGGGATTTGCCGGTAATGGCTCAAAGCGGTTTCCCGCTCGAAGCGCAGGTCCGCCAGGTGCCCTTTGTAATAATGGATCGCGGCCTGGTAGAAGAGCGATTTGCGGGTGGGCAGGCTACTCAATACATTCAACAGGGAATCCGCTTTGGCGAATTCATTCAGATCGTAATGGCACACCGCCAGGTTGTAATATTTCAGGTCCGTCACCTGGGGCAGGCCGGGGTCTTTTTCTTGCAGCAGACGCCGGCACAGCTCCATGCACTCCTGGATGTAGCCGGAGCGCCGGGCGTGGTAAGCCAGAATCAGCCCCAGCCCCTGGTTGGTGGGATATTGCCGGTACATCTGTTTCAGCGCGCGGATGGCGTTGGCTTTATCCCCTTCCAAAAAATACCCGATGCAATAAAACAGGAATTCGCTTTCGATCTTGAAATACTTTCCCCTGGCCGCGGTCAGGTGGATTTCCGCCTTCCCTTTCACCCGGTTGCCGTCAAAACCTAAGATGCCGGCCACGAATTTGATGAACCCGGGCAGCAAATCCGCATAGTAATGGAACAATCCTAACCCGATGTAAGCGTCGTAATAGGTGGAATCCAACTGCACCACTTTTTCCAGGTCGCTTTTGGCCCTGCGCCCGGAAAAATATCCCTTGACGTAGCTGCGGTCGATAATATGGTACAGCGCCTTGATGCTGTTCGCCAGGGCGAGGTGAAAATAGCTGCCCGCGCTATCGTTGAAGCGCGATTTGTAATCTTTGGCAACCTCCATCGCCGCGCTGATCTGGGTATCTAATTGCCGGGCCAGGGAATCGTTGGCCTGGTCTAAGGCGAAGAACAGGGCGGTGATGTAAGCCTGGTACACGTAGCCGTGGGGATAGTCCGGGTATTCCGAGCGCGCTTCCCGGAAGGTTTCCTCCGCGGCCTGGAACTCCATTTGATAGATTTGCTGCTTGCCTTGCAGGATCAGGCTGTCCAGCGCCGCGGGAATGGCGTGGGCGTGGGCGAGGGGGGCGAGGAGGAGCAATGCAAGGAGAATGGAATTCAGTATTGTGAATGCCCTGTTCATAATTTCCGTTTTTTTAAACATCATCGATCGTTAATCCGTGGGTTGCCCATTGTTAGATTTTGGACTGATAGAGACGTTGCATGCAACGTCTCTACTTCGCCCGCATGGCCCGCCCGCGGGAAATGGTATGGTGCTCCATATCAATAATCAGCCGGAAGTCTTGTAATACGTGCGTTCCTACCAGCGGCTCGCATCCCCCGGGGCCGATGATAACGTTGCCGGCGGCCTGTTCGCCGCCAAAATCAAAAATGCAATGGCCGTAGGGTAATTCTTTAAATAGTGCCGTCGGCCATTTCTACCGGAATCTCGCCCACCGCTTCGATTTCCAATTCTTCGGCAATTTCTTTGGGTATCCAGGCCCGGGTCGCGCCGGTGTCCACCAGGAAGCTGATTTCTTTTTGCTTTTCGAGATCCCGAAGATTAGCGATGGTCATTTCTAAATAAATATCACCCATAATTTCCCCACGATTTATAATTCATGTAATTCGTGCAATTCGTGGTTCACCCCACCTTCCCCTTCAGCTTCAAAATTTCATCCCGCAGCCGGGCGGCTTTCTCGAATTCTAATTTAGCGGCGGCGTCTTTCATCTCCTTCTCCAGGCACTCAATCAGCTCCATGCCGGAGAACTCATCGGCGTAGCCCAATTCTTTATCTTCCGCTTTAGTTTTATAGCGCCCGCGCACGTCCGCTACCGCGGTGGTCTGCATGATCTCATCCACGGTTTTATACACCGTCTGGGGCGTAATGCCCATCTGTTCATTGTATTCTATCTGCTTTTTGCGGCGGCGTTCGGTTTCCTCCATGGTTTTCCGCATCGCCTGGGTCACGTGGTCGGCGTAGAAAATCACTTTGCCGTTCACGTTGCGCGCCGCTCGCCCGGCGATCTGCATCAGCGACACCTCGGAGCGCAGGAACCCTTCTTTATCGGCGTCGAGGATCGCCACTAAGGAGACTTCCGGTAAATCCAGCCCTTCCCGCAGCAGGTTGATGCCCACCAACACGTCGTGCTCCGCCAAACGCAGGTCGCGCAGGATGTCCACCCGCTCCAGCGCGTCGATTTCCGAGTGCACGTAAGCGACTTTGACATTCAGGCCATGCAAATAATCGGTCAAATCCTCGGACATGCGCTTGGTGAGGGTGAGCACCAGGGTGCGCTCCCGGTTTTCCACCCGCCGGCGGATTTCTTCGATCAAATCGTCGATCTGCCCTTTGGTGGGGCGCACCTCGATTTCCGGGTCGATCAGCCCGGTGGGGCGAATGATCTGCTCCACCACCACGCCCTTGCTCAGCTCGATCTCGAACGGCGCCGGGGTGGCGGAGACGAACACCGCCTGGTTGATCTTGCCCATGAACTCCTCGAAGCGCAGGGGGCGGTTATCCAACGCGCTGGGAAGGCGGAAACCGTATTCCACCAGGGTTTGCTTGCGCGACATGTCCCCCGCGTACATCCCCCGCACCTGCGGCAGGGTCTGGTGGGACTCGTCGATCACCAGCAAAAAATCGTCCGGGAAGAAATCTACAAGGGTGTAGGGCGGCTCCCCGGGTTGGCGCCCGGAGATGTGCCGGGAGTAGTTCTCAATCCCGCTGCAAAAGCCCATTTCCTGCATCATCTCCAGGTCGAACTGGGTGCGCTGCTCCAGGCGCTGCGCTTCTAACAATTTTCCCTGGCTGCGCAGCTCAATCAGGCGCCCGGCCAATTCTAACTTGATCGCCTCGATGGCCCGCTGCAGTTTATCTTCCCGGGTGACGAAGTGGCTGGCGGGGAAGATCAGCACCTGCTGCACCTCTTCTAAAATTTCCCCGGTGGTGGTGTCGATGTATTGAATGGTCTCGATCTCATCCCCGAAGGTATCCAACCGCACTGCGTATTTTTCGTACGCCGGGTAGATTTCGATCACGTCCCCCTTCACCCGGAAAGTGCCCCGCTCCTTGCTCAAATCGTTGCGGGTATAGTGGATGTCGATCAGCTTGCCGAAAATCTCGTAACGGTCGATCCGCTGCCCCTTTTGCAGCAGCACCATCAGCCCGAGGTAGTCCTCCGGGGAGCCGATCCCGTAGATGCAGGAGACGCTGGCCACGATCAGCACGTCGCGCCGCGACATAATCGAAGCGGTGGCGCGCAGGCGCAGGCGGTCGATCTCCTCGTTCACGGAGCTGTCTTTTTCGATGTAAGTGTCGCTCTGGGGCACGTAGGCTTCCGGCTGGTAATAATCGTAATAACTGATGAAAAATTCCACCGCGTTTTCCGGGAAATACTGCTTGAACTCTCCGTACAACTGCGCCGCCAGGGTTTTATTGTGTGACATCACCAGGGTGGGGCGATTGATTTGGGCGATCACGTTGGCCATGGTAAACGTTTTGCCGCTGCCGGTAACGCCCAGCAGGGTTTGGAACTTCTCCCCCCGATTCAACCCTTCTATCAACTGCTCGATGGCCTGGGGCTGGTCGCCGGTGGGCTGGTATTTGGAGCTTAGTTTGAAGCGATCCATCTAGGGCCTTTTTTTGCGGCAAATTTAGGGTGAGGGGACGTGCGATGCAAGCGGGGATTTGCATGAGAATCAATCGCCCGATCATTTGAGAGAGTAGAGCGCCATGCTGCCTTAATCCATACATTCGCTTTTTGAAAAAAATCTGCCGAAATAATCATTGTCTTTGATGTATTCAACACGTTACATTTTCTTTCGAACAATAGGGGAATTTCAATGAACTGCCCGGGAATCTTTCGACTTTTCTTGCTGCTCCTGGCGATTTTTCAGGCGCTTTACGCCGGGGAAGCCGTCCTGGAAGGGAAAGTGCGCGAGGCCAATTCCCACCGGGAAATCGCCGGGGTGAACGTCTTCATTCCGGCAAGGAATACCGGCGCAACCACTAACGCCGCGGGGCGTTTTGTGCTCAACGTGAGCGATCCGCAGCCGGACCTGCTGGTAATCTTCGAGCACGTGGCCTTCGATACCCTGAAACTGACCTTCACAGAAGTCTCCTCCCTGAAAAATATTTTCCTGCAAGAGCGGGTGATTCCCCTCCGCCCCATGGAAGTGCAGGAAAAAGGAATCCCGCTGGAAATCAGCAAGGATATTCCCCAAACCGTTTCCGTTTTGGAATCACAAAATTTTGAATTCAAAGGTTATGTGGATGCCGGCGATCTGCTGCGCAGCGATCACAGCGTGCAGGTGGATGAAAACCTCAGCGGCAAAAAAACCGTGGCCATCCGGGGCGGGAATGCCGATGAAGTGGTGGTTCTCTATAACGGCATCCGCATGAACAGCGTGCTGGATAATACCTTTGACATTTCCCTGATCGACCTGGAGGACGTTCAGCGGGTGGAAGTGATCAAGGGGAGCAATACCTCCTTGTACGGTTCGGAGGCGTTTGCCGGGGTGATCAATATCGTTCCCAAAACCCGGCAGGATTACACAGCGCGCTTTCAGCAGCGCATCGGCTCTTATGATTCCGGCAGTTGGGGACTGCACCTGCAACATCATATCAAAGATTTATACGGCTCGTACAGCATTCGCAAAAGCGGGGCCAGGCGAAAATACGCCGGAGAGCCGGAAGGCCGGCAGCTTTTGGAGAACCTGGCCGAGCATCAAACCGCCAGCCTGGACTTTGCTTTTTCGAAAACCCCTTCCGGGGAAGCCAAAAGCGCCCTGGGACTGCTCTACCTGCGCTCCGAATTGGATTACAAAAATGAACGGTACAACGAATCCCTGGCCGATTTCAACCAGATGATTTCCGCCCGTTTCAGCGGGAATATCGGACCCCTGGCGGAACTCAACCTGACCGGGGCCTACCAGTGGCTGGATGAGGAACAATTCGTGAACTTAGCCGCTGACGCCCCCGGCCAGGCGGCGGATTTCTTGAACCGGGATATTCAGAACCGGGCATTGAACCTTCATGCCGATAAAACCATCCGGCTGCATCCCCTGCATCTGCTGCTGGCTTACCAGTACCGGAACGCAACACTCGATTTTCAGAACTTGAGAATCTATGCCGGGGAGCAGCCGCTGGGCGTGGAATCTGCCGATATGGCGCGGAAACACCACGGCCTGGCGGCCATCGGAAAATACTCTGCCCCGGGAGGCTCGAACTTTTTCGAAATCATGGATTTCAGCCTCAGCGTTCGCTACGACCGGGTAACCGACCGCCAGCCCGGGCCGGTGCTCAGAAATCCCGGCGACTCAACCCCTGCGAATGGCTCTCCCGGTTTTTCCGTTGAAAACAACTGGGATGAAGGGATGGTAAAATTTTCTACCCTGTTGGAAGGGGGCAAACGGGACCTGGCGGTAAACGCCTTTATGAATTTTGGCAGCAACGTCAAATTCCCCACCCTTTTGCAGCAAATTAGCACCCCGGATGCTTTTGCCTCCGGGGAGACCCGCCCGAATTTGAATCCGGAAAGAAACACCGGCATGGAGGTAGGGGCGGTGATTACCCGGGAGCTGCGAGATGCCGCGCCTCTTTACGGGTGGCAGATTACAGCGAATTTTTTCCGCAATTATTACAAAAATAAATTCCGGATGTACTATTCCCCGGTGGCGCCGCTGGCGGTGTACGACAATGCCAAAACCGCCGGTATTTCCGGATTTGAAGCCAAACCCGCTTTTTTCTTCCTGCGGAAAAAACTGGTTGTCGAGACCGGCTTCTCACGCTACTTCTTTTCCGATCCGCAAACCTTTCCGTTCAAATACGATTCCAAAATAACCATGAATCTGCTGCTGGATCACCGGGGATTTTCCGCGCAGTTGTTCGTCTTCCGGGAAGGAAAGCAGCTTGCCTTAGTGCGCAACGTCGGGGGAGGGTTTTCCAGCATCGAGCTGCCGGTTTTCTCGAACCTGGATTTTTACTTGAGCAAACGCTTAGAGCTGTACAAATTGAAACTCATTTTCAACCTCACGCTCCGGAACATTCTGAGCGACGAATTCGAGCTGGAGGGCCTGGCGCTCCGCGACCGCCGCTACTACGTATCCGTGGGGGTTCAGTATTGAGGTTCTTCGGGGTGGTGGAACTTTTAAACAGGCAGTTGGCAAATAAAAAATCGGAACGTCAAAATAGCGGCAGAAAATAAGAGCAGGAAAACCTGCGGGGATTATTTATGGCTGCGTTTCATTGCAAATGGAAGCGCTATTGCGCGGCAGCGTCGCTGATGTTGCTGATGGCGAACTGTACCGAAAATCCCTTCGGCAGCGATAGCAACATTTCTACCAAAACAACCGTGAGCGGCCGGGTAATTTTGCTCAACAGCAGCAGCTCCGAGGGGGTTTACGTCTGGTTAGAAGGTTTGAACCTCGGGGTATTTACCGGCCCGAATGGCGATTTCCTGTTACGCCTGCCTTCTCCTTCCAGCCAGCCGGGAGGCGGGTTTACCGGTTCGGCGAACCTGTATTTTTATATGGCCAACTTTCAACTGGACTCCACCCGGCTGGTGCTCCGCAGCGGGGAATTTTTATACTCCCAGGGGGAACTGAATGAGAAAGGCGAGCTGCTTCGACCACGAACGCTCACCAAATTATTGAACGTGAGTACCGCGCTCCGCCCTTCCGCCATCCCTGTAAGCTACGATAGCACGCTCGAGACCATTGTAACCTTGCAAGTGCTGGCTCTGCAGGTGGAGTTGCTGGCGTATGGGGCGGGTTCCAACTTCCTCACCCTCGCGGCAATTCAAAAGATCAATACCGAACAGGCGTGGGTAAGCTCCCTGTATTCCGGATTTCTGCAAATCGATACCACTTTTTTTAGCGGGACTTACGTTTTCACCACTTCATATCTTTTAGATTCTTACTTCTTGACCCCGGGAGATTACCTGGTGATACCATATCTATGGATTAAACAGGATCATCTCCCCCGGGGATTGATCCATAGCTTAGACGCGGCTTACGAAAAATTCGATTTGAATTACGTGAATATCCCCTTTCAGCGGGAAGGGGGGCGTTTGACGGTAACTGCTGATTGAAAATTGATGATCGAAGAAATATTCATAACTTCTAACCGATAAACCGGAGGAAACCCCATGGAAAACGCCAATTCCTATAAAAAAATGGCCACCAAGCTCATCCACGCCGGGGAAATGCGCCCGCGGGTGCTTGGGGCGGTGACCATGCCGCTCTTTCACTCGGCAAATTATGAATATACCGGTGAAGAGAGCTATGACGATATCCGCTACCTGCGCCTTAACAACACTCCCAACCACCTGGTGCTCCACCGCAAACTGGCCGCCCTGGAAAACGCGGAAGCCGCGCTGGTAACCGCCAGCGGTATGGCGGCGATTTCGACCGCGCTCTTTACGGTGCTCTCCCAGGGAGATCACCTGTTAGTGCAAAATACCCTCTATGGCGGTACCCATAGCCTGGTTACGGAAGATTTTCGCCATTTCGGAATAGCCTATGATTTTATCGACGGCAACCAACCGGAGTCCTGGGTAACAAAGCTACGCCACAACACCCGGGCGATCTACGTGGAGGCCATGACCAATCCCCTGCTCCAGGTTGCGGACCTGAAGGCGGTAACAACGTTTGCCCGCAAGCATCACCTGGTCTCCATGATCGACAATACCTTTGCCAGCCCGGTGAATTTTCGCCCCGCGGAGTGGGGCTTCGACCTCTCCCTGCATAGCTGCACCAAATACCTCAACGGCCATTCCGACATCGTGGCCGGGGCGGTGATCGGGCAGGCGGAATTGGTGGAAAAAATTACCCACCGGTTGAATCACTTCGGAGGTACGCTGGATCCCCAGGCGTGCTATTTACTCCACCGCGGGCTTAAAACCCTGGCCTTGCGGGTCGCTTACCAGAACCAGAGCGCGCTGCAAATTGCCCGATTTTTGGAAAAACATCCCGCAGTCGCCGGGGTGAATTACCCCGGCCTGGAAAGCAACCCCTATCACTCCCTGGCCCGGGAGTTGTTCGACGGCTTCAGCGGGATGATGAGCTTCGAGCTACAAGGGGGAAAAACGGCGGCGGAGCGCTTTATGGAGCGCGTCAGCATCCCGATTATTGCCCCCAGCCTGGGCGGGGTGGAAACGCTGCTCACCCGCCCGGCCATCACCTCCCATGCCGGGCTTTCCCCGGAAGACCGTCAGGCGCGGGGAATTGGCGACGGATTGATCCGCATGTCCGTGGGCATCGAAGCGACGGAAGAGTTGATTGCGGACTTAGAGCAGGCATTAGAAGCGAAGTAACCAGCGCGGAGGGATGGGGGAAAGTGTTATGGTGTTACGGTGTTATGGCAATGCAAACACCAAAACACTATAACGCCCGAACACCAATTTTGCCGTGTTTACAGAACGATGACGTCGCCTTCTTTGGCGGCAAT
>CAZFVV010000041.1:0-41787 GCA_964522165.1 uncultured Calditrichaceae bacterium | reverse complement strand
ATTCTTGTCGGGGCAATCATGACCCTGTTACTTTGAATGTCAACACACTCTAGTGTTTTAGTAGGGCTAAGCGAATACCTTCGCACTATAACACCTGAACACTTCAGCATAATCAACCGATGACTTTAGCATGAACGCTTCCGAAACCCGGCAAAATTCCCTGCTTACCCCGGTAGAGTATTTGAAAGGGGTAGGCCCGCGGCGCGCCGAATCGCTGCGGCGGGTGGAAATCCACACCCTGGAGGATTTGCTGGATTTCCGTCCCCGCCGGTATTTAGACCGCAGCGACGTTCGTTATATCCGCGACCTGAACGCCGATGAAACCGTTACGGTGATGGGAGAAGTGGTGGGCAAGGAGCTGGTGCGTTTCGGGAAGCGGCGGCTGATCATCCGCATTTACGACGGAACCGGCCTGTTGGAAGCGGTGTGGTTCAACCAGACCGATATTTTCGACCGGATTTTCCAGAAAAATCAAACCGTGGCCCTCAGCGGGAAAGTGTCCCGCTACAAGTATTGGCAGTTGGTGCACCCGGATTTCGACGTCATCAGCGAAGAGAAAGAGCAGTTGAACACCGGGCAGTTGATCCCCATTTACCCCTCCGGGCAGGAATTGAAAGACGCCGGGGTCAGCAACTACGCATTTCGCCGGATCATCTCCCAGGCGCTGCAAAAATTTGCCGAAGAAATCCCGGAAACCCTCCCGGACTACCTGCAAAAACGCTACCGCCTGATCTCCCGCCGGGAAGCCTACCGGCAAATGCACTTTCCGGATTCAACCGAGAAGCTGCAGCAGGTCTGGCGGCGCTTCAAATACGAGGAGCTGTTTTACCTGCAACTGCTCATCGCCCTGCGCAAACATTTTTATTATTCCCCAGCGGTGGGGATTCCCATCCCCGTGGATCCGGCGCAGTTAGAACCGCTCATTCACTCCCTCCCCTTTTCCCTTACCGGGGCGCAGGCGCGGGTGTTGGAGGAAATCCGGCAGGATTTAGCGGGCGGCCAGCCCATGAATCGCTTAGTGCAGGGCGACGTCGGCTCCGGCAAAACCGTGCTGGCGCTGTTAGCCATGCAAATGGCCATCGCCGCGGGCTACCAGGCCGCGCTGATGGCGCCCACGGAAATCCTCGCCCAGCAACATTTTTTCAATATTCGCAGCCTGCTGAAAGACCCCTCTCTCAAAACCGCCCTGCTGTTAGGCAGCCTGCCGGGGCGCGCCAAAAAAGCCGCTCAGCAGCGCATCGCCGAGGGAAAGGTGGATTTAGTGGTGGGAACCCACGCGCTCATCCAGGAGGCGGTGCAGTTCCACAACTTAGGATTCGCGGTGATCGACGAGCAGCACCGCTTCGGGGTGGTGCAGCGCTCCGAATTGATCCGCAAAGGCCAGACCCCCCACGTGTTAGTGATGACTGCCACCCCCATTCCCCGCACCCTGGCGCTGACCCTCTACGGCGATTTAAACGTCTCGGTGCTCGACGAAATGCCCCCGGGGCGGCAAGAAATCCGCACCTTCTGGCGCAGCGAAGACCGCCTGGAAAAAGTCTTCGCTTTTATGCGCGAACGCCTGGCGCAGCAGGAACGCGCCTACGTGGTTTATCCCCTGGTCGACGAATCGGAAAAATTGGATTTGAAAGCGGCCACGGAAGCTTACCACTTCTTGCAGAAAGAAGTTTTCCCGGATTTTCGACTGGAGCTGCTGCACGGGCGCTTGAAAATGGCCGAGAAAGAGCGGATCATGGATAATTTCAAGAGCGGGGCGACGCAAATGCTGATCGCCACCACGGTGATCGAAGTGGGGGTGGACGTGCCGGAAGCCACCGTCATGCTCATCGAGCACGCGGACCGCTTCGGGCTGAGCCAGTTGCACCAGCTGCGCGGCCGGGTGGGGCGGGGCGAAAAACAATCCTATTGCATCTTGATCACCCCGGCGGATATTAACGAAGTGGCCCGGGAGCGCATGGAAGTAATGGTCAAAACCAACGATGGGTTCGTGATCGCGGAAGAAGACCTGCGGCTGCGCGGGAGCGGGGAATTTTTCGGCACCCGCCAGCACGGGATGCCGGACCTCAGATACGCCGACCTGGTCAGCGACCAGAAGATTATCCAAATCGCCCGGCAAGATGCCTTCGCCCTGGTGGAAAAAGACCCCCACCTGCGCCTCCCGGAACACGCCGGGGTGCGCCGGCATTTCAAACAACGCTTTGTGGATAAATTCCAGATGGCGAATATAGCGTAGAGCGTGGAGCGGAGAGCGCCAATCGAATTGATTGCCATGCTTCAGCATGTTCTTGATTGCCCCAACCCCACATTCACCGCTTTTCGCACTTCGCTCCCCGCTCTACGCTCTACGCTTTTCAAAAAACCAAGAAAGGCCTGATTGTAGGATGTACTACTTCCACCCGGTCATCGTGCATTTTACCATTGCGCTGCTATCGGTTGCGGTGATCAGCGATTTTCTCTATTTGATTACGAAAAAGGATACTTTTTACCAGGTCGCCAACTGGATGCTGGTAATCGGCGCGTTGTGCGCGGTGGGGGCGGTGCTCACCGGCAACCAGGCGGCAAGCCGGGTGGAGGTTTCCGGGGAGATTGAAGCGCTGGTGCAGAGCCATCGCAACAGCGGGCAGATAACCATGTGGAGTTTTGTGGCCCTGGCGATTCTGCGGTTTGTATTCATCAAACTGCGCCTTTTTCAAAAACCGCTCAAGTGGATTTACTACCTCGCCAGCGTAATCGCGCTGATTTTTTTGTTCCGCACCGGCCTGTTAGGAGGAGAGATGGTGTACATTCACGGCGTGGGGGTGAAAAAAAGCGCCCCGCCGGCTTCCAAACCGTCGTTCGATTAGAAACGCCAAACCCTCCGGCCCGGCAAGATTTCCAGCGGCCGGCATGGCCAACCGGTAATTTGGCATAGCGCCAATAAACCGTTGGCAAAATTGGCTGCAAATCTGTATATTGGATCAAATTATGGAGAGAAAGATATGAGCACTGCAACGGTCAGGATTAGTGAAGCCGGCCGTAAGCTTCTCCGGGAGCTTGCCGAAAAGGAAGGTGTTTCCATGCAAGCAGTTCTTGAAAAAGCGTTGGAGATATACCGGCGGCAACTCTTCCTGGAAAAAATTAATCAGGCGTATTCGACACTTCGAAAGGATAAAACCGCCTGGGCTAAGGTAATGGAGGAACGTACTGAATTCGAAACGACCATTTCTGATGGATTAGAATCTTTGGAGAATTGGGATCAAGAAGACGGATCGAGTTTACCTGACCAAAAGGAGGTTCAACATTGAACATTCCTTCCCGGGGGGATATCTGGCTTGCGGATCTAAACCCTACTCGCGGTCACGAGCAAAAAGGGAAACGGCCGGTTTTGATTATTTCTGAAAATATCTTTAACGGGGGGCCGGCAGAGTTAGTAATTGTATTGCCGGTAACATCTACCTATCGAGGGATACCCTCTCATGTGCCAATAGAACCACCCGGGGGAGGATTAAAAATTGTGAGCTTTGTATTATGTGAAGCAGTGCGATCAATCTCGAAAGAGCGGCTGCTAAACCGCCTCGGGACGGTGAACGTATCTACATTAGCTGAGATCGAAGACCGTCTGCGAATCTTGATGGGGTTATGATCAGCACGGCGGGGAGCCGGGCTGGAATAAAAGGAATTTCCCGGGGGACAGACAATCATGGAGCGATATAAGATGCGATACCTGATCGCATGGAGCATGTTGATCTTCATCGGCGCCGGCGTTTTAAGCTGCGCGGCGCCGCAACGGGGCATGCAAAGCGACGTAGCGGAAACCACCATTCTGGCGGAGGTAGAAAAGCACGCCCGCGCCGCAATCAGCGCCTACCAGGGGAACGATCTCGCAAAATCCGCGAAAGAATTGGCCGCCGCCAAGCAGGTTCTGAACCAATTGAATCTAAAAACCGATGCGGAAAAGATCGACTTTTTAGACCGCCATTTCCCCCCCCCCGAAGCGGGATTGTCTTTTGCCATTCTGGAAGAAGAATTGCGCGCCGGCCGTTCCCCCAAAACCGCCTCCGCAGAACCGGCGCGAGTGCCAGACGCCGACAAAGCGGTAACGGCGCCGCAAACCGGTTTAACCACCCTCCCCGCGGCCGCCGAAGCAGCGGAAGAACCGGCAGTTGAGGATTCCTCCGCGGAGACCACCTGGACTCCCGATGAACCGGGCAACGGCGCGGCCGCAAATAATCCCTCTTCCCAGGCGGATATTCGTTTCATCCTCCCGGGCTTGAACGGAAAATCCTACTTTGACCAGAATCTGCACAATTTTATCCAGAACGAGATACGGAAAGTGGCCATTCACATGGGGGAGCGGGAAGATTTCCACCTACCCGCCGACTTCGTCAAAGAAATCGAATACTACATCCGCCGCTTTCAAAATGAGGAGCACTACCGGGAATTTTTCCAGCGCACCCTGCGGCGCTCCCGTAAATACATTCCGGCGCTGAAAGAGTATTTCACCGCTAAAGGCTTTCCGGAAGAGATCATTTACCTCGCTTTCATCGAATCGGGATTCAACCCGGTCGCCAAAAGCCGCTCCAACGCGGTAGGAATGTTCCAGTTCATCAAATCTACCGGGCTGATGTATAAATTAAAAATCAACCGCTGGACCGATGAGCGCTATTCCCCGGTCAAATCCGCCATTGCCGCCCGGGAGTATCTGAAGGACCTCTTGTTAGAGTTAGGTAGTTTTACCCTGGCGCTCAGCTCCTACAATTCCGGGGCCGGCAAAACCCGCCAGGCCCTGCGGCAGTTGGACGACTTCAAAGACCGGAGTTTCTGGGCGCTGCGGGAGAAAACCACGGTACTGAAGCACGAAACCCGGGAATACGTTCCCCAAATCTTCGCCGCCATTGTGATGGCGCAGCCCGGCCACCCTCCCCGGTTCGGATTCGAAGACGTTCCTTTACCGGATGAATCCAGCTACAGAACGGTGCTGGTTCCGCGCCAGACCAGCTTAAGCCGGATTGCCGAGGCCGCGGGAATCTCGGTAGCAAGCCTCATCGCATTGAACCCGGATTTGGAGCCGGGCGCCGCTACCACCCCGGCGCGGGTGTTAGATTATCCCCTGTTCGTTCCCAGGGGTACGGAAAAGAAAATTACCCAGTATGTAAAAACGCCTCCCCCGGTCGCTTCCAAAAACACGTCTCCCCCCCGGCAACCGGCGCAATCTTCATCCCGGGGAAGCCAGAACGTTAATACCAGTGATCGCGGGGCGCGGGGATATTCTGGGAACAGCCGCGATAGCCGCGGCTACCCGGCAGATTCCCGGCAAGAGCGGGAGACGGCAGCTTCCTCCTCCGGCAACGATATTCGCTACCAGGTACAGAGCGGCAACAGCCTGGTACAGATCGCCAACTGGTTTGGAACTTCCCTTGAACAACTGGAAGCCTGGAATCCGCACCTTTCCGGCCGCGACATTCAGCCCGGCGACGTGATTGCCATCAAAGAAACGGATTACTATTGGCGCACCGCTTCCCATAAAATCCGCCGGGGAGAAACGCTTTCCGGCATTGCCCGGAGTTACGGCGTGAGCGCCGATGATCTTCGAAACTGGAATGGCATCCGGGGGAACCGGATCATTGCCGGAAATACCCTCACCATCTATATTCGCGGCCACCGGGGGACTGCATCCAGGGTGCCGGAGAGCGCCGCGGAAAGCCATACCCCGCCCTCGGCCAGCAGTACCGGCAATGACGATAACACACCAGGGGTGCTGGTGCGGCAGAATATCGCCGCAGGGGAAACCTTTGCCTACCAGGTGGCCTCCGGGAATACCCTTAGCGATATTGCAGACGTGTTCGGGGTTTCGGTACGAGAAATTATGTACTGGAACGGCCTGGGAAGCAGCCAGATAAAGGCGGGGCAGCGATTGAAGATCGTATCCGGCAAAAACATGAAATTCTACAAATACCGGGTTCAGGGGCGGGAAACTCTCTCGGATATAGCCAGGAAGTTCGATGCCAGTGTGCGCGCCATTCAGATTGCGAACGGAAAGCACGACAGCGGCGTGAGCGTGGGCGAGGTTCTGAGTATATTCAGCATTTGATTGCTTCCCTGCCCGGGGGCCGGAAAGCGCAGCAGCTCACCGCAGCGGGTTGAACGCCCGGCTCAAAATCCGTGACCGCGGGAAGACGTGTATCCATTTACCCAAAACGCGGGGAACACTCTATCATGCCCTACCAAAAAATCATCCTCTCCCTTGCCGGGAAAGCGGAAGAGAGCAGCGTCATCCGCGAGGCAATCCGGCTGAAAAAACTGCTGAACGCGGAACTCTCGGTCTTCCACGTGAATGATCCTGCAGCCGGAAGAACTCACATGATGATGGATTCTCTGCCGCTGGTCACGGAAGAAGATATCCGGGAAATGTTCCGCCAATCCGGTTATCCCCGGGAAGCCGGGGAGATTCGCATTAACATTGTGGAAGGGGAGTCCTGCACCGATGAGATTGCCAACGCGACCCACCAGGCGGACCTCCTCATCGTCGGGCATCGCCGGAAGAACAAATTCCTGGCGGCGTTCATCGACTCCACCGATGAACGGGTTTTTGACATGGTTACCTGCCCGATTCTGGTAGTGCCGATAAAATGAAGCGCACCCGGAGTGCAAAGCTTTAGCTTTGCGCCGCCATTCGAGCCATTTTGCCGGCCGTTAACGGCGACTTCCGGATTTCACCGCTCGAACGTATCTTGACGCATTATTAACCGGGGTTACGCGATATGAACCAATTGCCCGGTTCAGGCCGGTTCTTTAGGGGAGCGGATATCAAATTGCACACTGAAGCGTGGCAATCTTAAGATTACCATGCTTCAGCATACAATTCGGAATGCACCCTTTTACAGGTGCGTAACCTCAATTATTAACAAAGGATTCAACAATGCTGGCCTATTTAGCCGGCGCTATAGAGCACGCTCCCGACGGCGGCAGGGCCTGGCGGGAGGAGGTTTCTCAGTTCCTGGCCGGAACCCTGGGCCACCGGGTTTTCAACCCCTGCATCGAAGAAAACCACTTGTTGAGCGCGGAAGAGTTCCGGCAATTCCGGCGCTGGAAGGAAACCGACCTGCCGCAGTTCCGCCGCACCATGCGCAAACTGATCGATACCGACCTGGAGATATTGCTCCATAAAACCGATTACGTGGTCTGTTTATGGGATGAGCATGTGCTGAACGGCGGCGGCACCCACGGAGAATTGACCCTGGCTTATCATCGCAACATTCCGGTTTATATGGTTAGCAAAATCCCCCGGAACAAAATCAGCAGTTGGATTTTAGGCTGCACCACGGAGCTTTTCGAGGATTTCGGGCAGTTGAAGGTTTTTTTGGAAGGGAAGTTCAAAAAGAATTTTCAGACCTGAATCGAACGCCGGCGCTGTTGATCCTCCTCGATGGCGCGGATCAAGTTACGGATCGCCTCAGCGCGATTTTTCGCGCCGAAAATCGCGTTCCCGGCCACCAGGTAGCTGGCCCCGGCCTGGTACACCAACGGCGCGCTGCGCGCGTCGATCCCCCCGTCCACCTCAATCGTAAACCGATAGTTGCCCCGTTCTTTGATCTCCCGCAGCGCGCGGATTTTCTCCACGCTCGTATCAATGAATTTCTGCCCTCCAAAACCGGGATTCACGCTCATCACCAGCACCAGATCCACCTCCCCGAGCACCCAGCGCAGGGTTTCCAGGGAGGTGGCGGGGTTGAGCGCCACCCCGGCCTTCGCGCCGCATTCGCGGATGAGCGAAATACTGCGCTGCAAATGCACCGCCGCTTCCTGGTGGATGGTGATAATATCCGCCCCCGCCTCGGCAAACCGGGGAATATAAAAATCCGCGTTTTCGATCATCAAATGCACGTCGAGCTTAAAACGGGTATGCTTTTTGAGGGACGCCGCTACCTGGGGGCCAAAGGTAATATTGGGTACGAAATGCCCGTCCATCACGTCCAGGTGCAGATAGTCAACCTCCGGAATATCCACCGCAGCCGCCTCCTGCACAAATTGCCCGTGGTCTGCGGAGAGGATGGAGGGAAGAATTTTGTAATCGCCGGTTGGCATGGCCGTTCTTTATTTCGGATTTGCGATTTATCAGGAGTGCAAAACTTCAGTTTTGCAGGGCGCACGCCAACTTGCACATCTGGAGATTCCGGCATTTCGCTTCGCTACGGCCGGAATGACATGAAAACCAGCATCTTGGCTGTCATTCCTGCGAATGCCCCAAAGGGGCATGTCAGGAATCTCCTAACTAATCTTTACTGATTTGCCAATTTGTCGTGCGCCCGTTTTGCACGCTGTCTATGCCTGTGCAAAATTGAAGTTTTGCACTCCTGATGCTCCGGCCGGCTAAGGCCGCCCGCCCCCCTGTTCCTGGCGCTGGGGCAGCCGGTCGGTGCTGACCGTTAATTCGATCACATCCACGTCCGGTGCCAGGGTCCCCTCCTCTACGGACTGGGAGATGATGGTCTGTGGCACCAGGTTGGGCTGGTAGCGGGATTTGACGATAATGCGATCCGGGGTGATGCCCACCGCGGCCAGTTCGTTCATCGCCGTTTCCAGGCTTTTCCCCACCACCCGGGGTATCGTGAACGAGGAAGGCGGCGGTCCCAGGCTCACCGTCAAATTGATTTTCTGGGAAGCAACCACCGACTCCCCGGCCGGCACTGACTGCCCGATAACCACACCGCGGTAGGGAACGTCTTCGGAATATTCCCAATAGGTTCTGTTCAACTCCAATCCGGTCTCCCGCAGGCGCAACTCCGCGTTGGTCAGGCTCTCTTTGAGCAGGTTGGGCATGTAGATAGGCTTCTCCCCGCTGCTGATCACCAGGTACACCCGGCGCCCTTTTTTGACCGTGGCGTAAGGCGGGGGATTTTGCCGGATCACCGTTCCGGGAGGATAATACCCGTCATACGCCGAATCCTGAATGATGGCGGCGAAGCCCTGGTCATCGAGAATCTCTTCTGCGTCTGCGGCCTGTTTTTCGGTAACGTCGGGAAGCTGGTATTCCGAACCATGCCGGGTATAAAGAGGCATCACTACGGCGTCAACGATCAACATAAAAACAAAAAAAGCGCCTAAAACAACCAGAACCTTCTTCCACCAGACCAGTTCCAGGAACTTCTGTTTCAGTTGATATTCTTTAATTTTTTCGATTACCTGCATGAGTGGGTAGTTTTGAGTTTCGGGTTTTGAGTTTCGAGTTTCAAAAGGGTATTGGGATGTTCAAGCAGCCAGCGCCGCAACTCGAAACTCCAAATTCGCAACTCCACTTATTCGTGCCGCGGTTTGAGGCGGTCTTTGCTCTCCAAAATGATGGTTACCGGGCCGTCGTTGAAGATTTTTACCAGCATCATCGCCCCGAAAATCCCTCTGGCGGTTTTGACGCCGGATTCCTCGACTTTGCGGATAAAATATTCATAGAGCGGCTGCGCTCTTTCCGGCAGGGCGGCGTTGATAAAGCTGGGACGGCGGCCCTTGCGGGTGTTGGCGTAGAGGGTAAACTGGGAGATGGCCAGAATTTCCCCCTGCCGCTCCAGTAAACTGAGATTCATTTTCCCCTCCGCGTCATCGAAGATGCGCAGGTTGGCGATTTTCTCCGCCAGGTACCCCGCGTCGGCCTCCTCGTCATCCCCGCCCACGCCCAACAATACCACCAGCCCGGGGCCGATCTGCCCCACTACTTTCCCCTCCACTTCCACGCTGGCCTGCGAAACGCGCTGGATGACCGCTTTCATATGCCCGGCCCCGGTTCAAGATGTATTCGTTTAATTCACTGCAATCAGCACTCCTTTTCATACAATACTTTGCCGTCCTTGAAGATGTGATAAAGATAAAAAGGATTTTTTGCTCGAAAATTCCATTCCACCTCTTCGGTTTTTCTAACCCACAAATCCACCGGAAATTCCCGCCCCCACAGCAAATCATCCACCTTACGCCGCATTATCCGGCTGTCATGATCGCCGTCTTTGATGATGAACAGGTCCAGGTCGCTGCCTTTGCTAAAATCCCCCCGGGCATACGAGCCGAACAAAATGATTTTCTCCGGATCAATCGCCTTGACGATTTTTTCGACGATGTATTGGATCAGTTCCGGGGTGATTTGAGAAGTTTCTAAGCGATTGTCAATTTCCATATCACGCCGTTATATTTTTTCAGGAAACTCTGATAACTCTTAACTTACTTCCCTTTTGAATAATGATCACTCCTGATTCCAGATCAGTGTGGTGTAAATTCAAGACTTTCTCCAAATTTTGAATTCGTTGCTTAACCGGCACATTCTGGAGGCGGATAATACTGAAACAATTTTTCATCTCAAAGAGAGTCAGTTTACTGAAATCTTTATCGAGGGTGACGATCACCAGGGAATCTCTTACTCCCCATTCGATAATCTTTTCATCCAACATCCGTTTGTCCACGTCTCTCACTTCCAGTACCTCAAATCCTTGAGAGCGCAACCAATTCGCCAAACGATGCCCGGCGCATACATCGACCAGGAATTTCATACCATCTCAATTTCTTCTAAGATTTCATTGGAAATCACCGAATGGGCATACGCGAAACAAGCTAAGACATCGTCATATTCAAGATCCGGATAATCTTCCAATATTTCGTCAATCGCTACTCCTTGCGCCAACTGTTCCAAAATCATTTCCACGCTGATGCGCATCCCGCGGATAACCGGTTTTCCTCCAAAAATGCCCGGATCAATTGTGATTCTATTCAACAGCGTTCGGGAGTTAAACTTCATCATGCTTTTACCTCGATTTTGTTCTCATGCTTTGTGCAAAATAATTTTTGCGGCGAAGCCGCTCCTTCCGGAACGCCCCTGCCGACTGCTACTTGAGTCGGGATGCTCTTTCACCCCCCCAACTTCACCGCCTCGCTGCCCAAAATTTCCTGCACCTGGCGCAAGAATTCATCCGAGAGCAGCACCCGGAATTTCCGGGATTTGAGCAGCAACCCCGCGCCGTTGCCCTCCGTGCGCACCTCGAACATCAGCGGAATGCTGCCGGGATGGTCGCGGATGATCCGGAACAATGAATCGATCGCTTCCATGGAAATATGGCCGGTATCTACGGTCAGGCGCACCGATTCGGCCAGGCGGTTGCGGGATTCGCCGATGGGCATGATCTCATCGCAGAGCATTTTGAAGGTATTATCGCCCTGGTCGTCCACCTTGCCGGTTACGAAAACGATCTCCCCGGCCTTCAAATATTGCCCGTATTTCTCGAAAGTGCTGGAAAAGACGATCCCCTCGAAGGAATTGATCCGGTCTTCAAAAGTTACGAAGGCCATGAAGCGCCCTTTGCGATCCAAATGATTCTTCACCGCGCTCACAATCGCCGCGGTTTTGACCATGGCGCCCGGTTTGAAGGTCTCTTCATCCTCCCAATCCAGGTTGGAAAACAGGCTGATCTCCTCCCGGTACTTATCCAGCGGATGCCCGCTGATGAAAAACCCCAACAACTCCTTCTCCCGGTTCAGGCGGTCCTGCAGCGACCACTCGTGCACTTCCGGCAGGGAGGGATACTGGATGAACCCGTTATTCTCGCCGTTAGCGGAAGCGTGGTTTTCCCCGGCGGCAGCGGCGGCCGGGGCCATCAGGTCGAAGAGGCTGATCTGGGATTTGTTCTGCGCCCGCTCCTGGTATTTCTGGGCAAAGTTGATCGCGCTTTCGATGGCGGCGAACTTTTGCGCCCGCCCGCCCGCTAAGGAATCCAGCGCCCCCCCCTGGATCAGCGCTTCCAATACTTTCTTGTTCACCAGGCGCAAATCCAGGTTCTGCAAAAACTGGTAGAGATTGTTGAAGGGGCCTTCTGTCTCCCGCAGGGCGAGAATGTTGGTGATGGCGGTTTTCCCCACGTTTTTGATCGCCGCCAGCCCGAAGCTCACCCTGCCCGGCTCCGGCACCTCGAAATACGCCCCGGAGCGGTTGATGTCCGGGGGGATCACCTCTAACCCCATGCGCTTGCACTCGTCGATCAAAATGACGATGCGCTTGGGGTCGTTGATTTCCGAAGTGAGGGTGGCGGCCATGAATTCCGCCGGAAAATGGCGCTTGAGGTAGGCGGTCTGGTAGGCCAGCACCGAGTAGGCCGCGGAGTGCGACTTGTTGAACCCGTAGCTGGCAAATTTGAAGATCAACTCATAAACTTCTTTGGCGATTTTTTTGCCGATGCCGTTCTTTTCGCAGCCGGCCAGGAACTCCACCTCCATTTTCGCCATCTCTTCCTTCTTCTTCTTGCCCATGGCCCGGCGCAGCAAATCCGCTTTGGCCAGGCTGAAGCCGGCCAGGTCCGCGGCCACCCGCATCACCTGCTCCTGGTAAACGATGATCCCGTAGGTTTCCTTGAGAATCGGCTCTAATTTGGGGTGCAGGTATTCGATCTTTTCCCGGCCGAATTTGCGGTGGATGTAGGTGTCGATGTTCTCCATCGGCCCCGGGCGGTAGAGGGCGTTCATGGCGATGAGGTCTTCGATGCGGTTGGGCTGCAATTTGCGCAGGTATTCCTGCATCCCCTTGCTCTCGAACTGAAAGATGCCCACGGTGCCGCCTTCGCAGAAGATTTCGTAGGTCTCCGGGTCGTCCAACGGAATGCGGTCGATGTCGATCTCGAGGCCCCTTTTCCGCAGCATTTCCACGCACTTGCTGATCACCGTGAGGGTGCGCAGGCCCAAAAAATCCATTTTCAGCAGCCCGATCTCCTCGCAACCGCCCATGTCGAACTGGGTGGTGGTTACTTTCTGCTTGCTCTGGTCTTCGGTTTCGTAGAGGGGCACGAATTTGGTGATGTCATCCGGGGCGATGATGATGCCCGCGGCGTGCACCGAGGCGTGGCGCGAAAGCCCCTCCAACACCTTGGCGTGGCGAATCAGCTCCCGGTACTTCTCGCCCCCGTTGTCGGCCACTTCTTTTAGCTCCGGGATGCTGGAAAAAGCGTCTTCCAACTTCATCGGTTTGCCCTGGTGCACCGGGATGAGCTTGGTGATGCGGTCGGAATCCGCGTAATCGATCCCCAACACCCGCGCCACGTCCTTGATCACGCCTTTGGAGGCCATGGTGCCGAAAGTGATGATCTGCGCCACGTTGTCTTTCCCGTATTTGCGGCGCACGTAGTCGATCACCTCTTCCCGGCGCTCGAAGCAGAAGTCGATGTCGATATCCGGCATGGAGACCCGCTCGGGGTTGAGAAAGCGCTCGAACAGCAGGTCGTAGCGCAGCGGATCGATGTTGGTAATCCCCAGGGAGTAGGCCACGATGCTGCCGGCCGCGGAGCCGCGCCCCAATCCCACGGGAATGCCCTGCTTGCGGGCAAAGTCGATAAAATCCTGCACGATCAAAAAATAGCCCGCGAAACCGGTCTTGCGGATCACCGACAGCTCGTATTTCAGGCGCTCCTGCAAAGCCGGGGTCAACTCCCCGTAATGCCGCTGCGCCCCCCGGAAGGCTAATTTTTCCAGGAAGTCGTCTAAGCTGAGTTGCGCGTCTTCCGCGGGAAGGGGGAAGTGGGGCAGTTTGGGCACCCCCAACTCGATCTCCAGGTCGATTTTTTCGGCGATTTCTAAGGTGCGCTCCAGAACCTCCGGCTTGCCGGGGAACATCCGGTACATCTCGTCAACGCTTTTGAGGTAAAGCTCCGAGGTGTCGTAGCGCAGCCGTTTAGCGTCGCCCAGGGATTTTCCGGAGCTGATGCACATCAGCACGTCATGGGAGTCGTGGTGCGCCCTTTCTAAGTAGTGCACGTCGTTGGTGGCGATTACCGGCAGGTTCATCTCTTTAGCTAACTGGTACACCTTTTCGTAGCCCGCTTCTTCAGGAAGGTTGTGGTTCTGGATTTCTAAGTAAAAATCATTTCCGAAAATCCCCACGTATTCTTCCACCAATTGGATCGCGCCCTTTTTATCCCCGGTAGCGAGATGGGAGAACACATCCCCGCTCATGCAGGCGGAAGTGCAGATCAATCCCTCCGAATATTGGCGCAGGGACTCCTTGTCGATGCGCGGTTTGTAATAAAATCCCTCCAGATAGGCGATGCTGGAGAGCTTCATCAAATTCTGGTAACCGGTAACGTTCTTCGCCAGCAGCAGCAGGTGATAAGCGGTCTTCCCACCCACCCCGGCAGCCTTTTTATCCGTGCGGGCGCCGGGCGCCAGGTAGGCCTCCATGCCGATGATCGGTTTGATGCCCGCTTTCTTGGCCGCCTTGTAGAATTCCAGCGCCCCGAACATATTCCCGTGATCGGTAATCGCCAGGGCGGGCATCTTCAACGCCACCGCCTTTTCGATGATTTTGGAAATGCTGTTCGCCCCGTCTAACAGGCTGTATTCGGTATGATTGTGCAGGTGAACGTAGGACAATGCTTTAACTCCCCAGGTTAGTCCAGACCTCAAAAGTTTTTGAAACCTTCGAAGTCTAATTACAAAAGCGGGGGTAAATTTAGGGGGTGGGAGGGAGAATTGCAATACGGAGTTCAAAAAGAGAGCGTGGGAACCCACCCCTTAATCCCCTCCCGGGAGGGGAACGTTGGAAAGGGTAGTTGGAGAAGGGGAATTTTTTTGGTAGAACCTCTGAACAGAAAAATTTGCGGGCAACTTTATGCCCACCCCGCCACTATTAATAGAACTCCCCTCCTGGGAGGGGATTAAGGGGTGGGTCAAACTCTGCGCCACCCAACCCAACCCGGCGGGTTTCCCTCTAACCTGTACCCCCGGACCCACCCCTATTTCCCCTCCCGGGAGGGGAACTCTTGCGAGAGGTACTCCCAGGATGAGAACTTTTAGAAGTAGCGCTCCCGGGAGGAGAATTTTTTGCAATCCAATCCTCAATCGCTTTGATAACCCGGTCCAAATTGCAGCGAACCTCCAGGTCATCGAAGCGAAGGACGTGCACTCCCAGCTCATTCAGCCGTTTATCCCTCGCCGCATCGTATGTTTCCTTGCCGATATGGCTGTCCCCGTCGATTTCGATGGCCAGCAGCAGATCCTTGCAGTAAAAATCGACGATGAAGTGATCAATCGGGCGCTGGCGGTCGAAATCATAGCCCATCAACTGCTTGCGTTTCAACTCGTTCCACAATATCACCTCCCCGGGGGTCATATTTTTCCGCAGTTCCTTTGCCCGTGCCTTGAGCTTCGGGTGGTAGGGGATAATTTTGCGTCTCATCGTCGCCTCCTATCTCCCCTCCCGGGAGGGGCCAGGGGTGGGTCCTGCGCTGTGCACACTGGCACGGTTTGGCGGGTTCCCTCTACTCTGTACTCCCGGACCCACCCCTGTTTCCCCTCCCTGGAGGGGAGCTCTTGCGAGGGGCGCTCCCATACGGAAAATTTGTGGCGACCCGCCTGGCGAGGTTTTTCCAGAGTTTCAGATGGACAGATTTTCAGAGTTCTAACAACTTTATGACTGGCAACCAACCACCCGAAATCCCATAACATTACTCCTACTACCGGGATGGTGGTGGCCGCGGATGGAACAGCGTAGATTATCTTCAGGATCGCCCCAGGAGCCACCCCGTAGTGCACGCGCTGCCAGAGAATATGCACCATCAACCGAGTTCTCACACCACTCCCACACGTTTCCGGCCATATCCATCAACCCTTCTGGGGTAGCTCCGGCGGGGTAAGCACCTACTTGGGTGGTTTGCCCTACTTTTACTCCGTAATTGGCATATGCCTCATCTGGTGGTTCATTACCCCAAGGGTATTCCCTTTTTCCATTTCCAGCGGCCCATTCCCATTCTTCATCGGTTGGTAAACGGAAGATCATACTCCTTTTTGTATGCGACTTGCCACTTACTACAGATTGAATATCGTTAAGCCAATGGCAATACACCATAGCTGCGAAGCAACTCACCCCCACCACCGGCTGATCGTCACCATTAAAACGGCGTTCATGATAAGATAACGATAATGCACATAAATTCATGGCCCATAACGCCGGGTCTCTCCCCATCTCGTCTAAATAATCTATAAAACCTTCTACCTTTATTGCTTTTGCTATCAATTCCTGAGCAAACTGTTGGTGCGGCAATATATGGAGATATTTCTTCATAGTAGTCTTTCCCGCAAGATAGTCAATGAAGCGGCGGTAGAGCTTGTTGGTTAACGGGTATCTGGCGAAGTAGAGCGGGGGAACCTCTACCTCTTTTTCGCTAAGGGAGTAGCGGTATGAACCGCCGGGGATCAAAATGTATTCGGCGTTGAGTTCATGGGGGTTGTAAAAGCGTTTGTGGACTCTATGAGCCCTACCTGCTCTTTGGATAAAAGTAGTATCAACCCTTTCATCCCACCATACTTCTCCCCATTTTGCCAGAATATCGCGGGCTTTTTCCTGTACGAAAAGGTCTTCATCTCCTTTTAAAATCTTTTTAACCTCTTCAAGCACGTCGGAGCCTGGGGCACCGACACTGTGGATTCGCTCTAACCCTTGCAATGCTTTATATCGCGCTTCGTCGCGTTTCAGCCGACGAAGCGCTTCGGTAAAGGGGGCATCATCCTTTACCAGCGCCTCATCAATGCAGCGCAGCATAAAATCCGCCCGCGCCCCGTCGTGCCAGTTGGCGCGCAGGAGGGCACGCATAAAATCGGTGAAAATGGGCGGATTGGTCAGGCCCATGGCCAGCAGGGTGGGTTCCCGCCACCAGGTCTGGTCAAAATTCTTCACTAATATGTCCACTTTGCCGATATTGCGAATTTCCTCTGCGGTCAAATACTCCTGGAAGCTGAGGTGGTGGAAAAAGTAAGTCTCCCCTTCTCCCTTGAAAATGCCGCTGCGCTCCTGCCAGCTTTGCAGCAGCGCTTCCGGGTCTATGCCGGCTTTGATTTGCGGTATTTTCGGAGAAATAAATTCCAAAACTTCCGTTTTTCTCACCTCGCGGCGGTTTTCCACGGAGTGCATCCACAGCGCCACCGGCTGCAAAAGCTGGCGGGCCTGGGCGGCGGAGAGCAGCACTTGCAGCCCCTTGGCCTTGTCCCAGCGTTCTAAGAGCACGTCGGTGCACTCTTTGTAAAGCTCCACCCGGCGCTCCGGCAGGGTGCCGCGGTCGCGGTGCACCAGGGCGATGATTTGCAGCATCAGGGGGTTTACCGCCAACTCGCGGAGCGCCTCATTGTCCTGAACACGCTCGTACAGCTTTCCCGCCGCTGCTTCTGCCTCTTTGCGCCAATGTTTTGAATCCTCGTGCAGGTGGGTTTCCACGGCAACCAGCCAGTTTTCGATGAACTGGCGCACTTCTTCCAGGTTAAAATCCTGGATATCCAGGCGCAGGTAGATGCCCTCTTTCAGCACCGCCTCCCCGCGGTAGCCGGAGAAGCGCGAAGTGACGATAATAGAGCATGAGGGGAACGCCAAATGCACCAGGTGGTGAATCCACCTGCTGACCGCGGCGCGTTTTGCTTCCGTGGGCACTTCATCCAGGCCGTCTAAGAGTATGATGGCGCGGCCTTTTTCCAGGTAAGATTTAAAAAAGGGTTCATCCAATCCCAACTCATACTTTTGCAGAACCCCGAGGAGGTTCTCTACTAAGGTTTTCTGAGGGTCGATCTCGCGCAGGAAGAGCAGGATGGGGAGCAGTTTTCGGGAAAGGCCGAGGTTTCTTTCCGCTTTGTTGGTAGCAAAGCAGAGCGCAAAGTACTTCGCCAAAGTGGTTTTGCCGGAACCGGGGTGGCCGAGAATCACCATCCCATGATAGCGTTTCTCCAACGCAAGTTTGAGAGCCTCCTGCACGTTCAAATCGCGCTCGGCGGGAGTCTGGCGGAAGGGCGTTTGCGATTCAGCTTCCCCCAGGGAGCGCTCCCACTCGGTTAAACGCGCCCGCAGGGTCACGTACACTTTTTCTAAGGGAATGGGAATGCGCAGGTTGGTCTCGAACCCCGCCACGGGCAAATGCTGGTGGGCGTTGATGAGGTGGTCGAGGTAGCGCTGCTCCTGGCTGCGGGTATCTTTTTTCTCCGCGGATGGTTTGGGAGGTTTGCGAGAGCGCCGATAGAGAAATAATGCCCATCCGCCGGCAATTACAGCGACCAGGAGAGTAATAAGACCTTCATTTGAATTCGCCCATTTTTTGACTTCTGAAAAGAGACCGGCCGGTTTTGCCGAGACGGTGGTATCGCCGGGTTGGGCGCCGGTAGTGTCGGAAGAGATTTTCTGGCCGGGGGAAGCCGCCAGGGTATCCGCTCCCTGCCCCGGGGTTTGCTGCGCCGCCGCGGCTGCCCCGGCCAGCAGCATCACCATCCCGATCCGGAAGAAGTATTTTGGCTTTCTCATTGCCCGGAACTCCTGAGTTGGCTATATTTTTTCTGCAATCTAAGTTAATAAGAAGGTACACCATTCTCATATTACCCGCAAAGGAATTTGCAAGGTAAATCAGGATTTTGGGACAGAATTGCATGAAAAAAACAACCTCCTCTTCCGCTCCCCCGCAAACCGCCCGACTCATTTTGGAGGACGGCAGCGTTTACCCGGGGCGCTCCTTCGGCTATCCCCGCTCCGCAGCCGGGGAAGTGGTGTTCAACACCGGGATGGTGGGTTACCCGGAGTCGCTCACCGATCCCTCTTACCGGGGGGAAATCCTGGCGCTCACCTATCCCCTGGTCGGCAACTACGGGGCGCCGGCGGACTGCGCGGAAAACCGGCTCAGCCGTTTATTGGAATCCGGGCAAATCCAGGCGCAGGGGCTGATCGTCTCCGATTATTCCCCGCAATTCCAGCACTGGAACGCTTCCCGCAGCCTCTCCGAATGGCTGAACGCGGAGAAAGTCCCCGCGCTCAGCGGCATCGACACCCGCGCCCTCACCAAAAAGCTGCGCGAAAAGGGAACCATGTTAGGGAAGATCGAATTCGAAGGCGAACCGGTTGATTTTGTGGATCCCAACCGGGAGAACCTGGCGGCGCAGGTGAGCATTCGGGAACCGGTATTATATGGCGAAGGGGAGCGCAAGACGCTGCTGATCGACTGCGGGTGCAAGCACAACATCATCCGCAGCCTGCTGCGGCGCAACCTGCAAGTGCTGCGGGTTCCCTGGAATTATGATTTCAGCGGGGAAGAATTCCACGGGCTGCTGGTCTCCAACGGCCCCGGCGATCCCAAGATGTGCCGCCAGACCATCTACCATCTTCGCCAGGCCATGGCGCGGGAGATACCCATTTTCGGAATTTGCCTGGGCCATCAGTTATTGGCCCTGGCGGCGGGCGCGAACACTTACAAATTGAAATACGGCCACCGCAGCCAGAACCAGCCGGTGCTGGAGGCGGGCGGGAACCGCGCCCTGGTCACTTCGCAAAATCACGGGTTTGCGGTGGAAAATGGAACCCTGCCCCGGGATTGGCAGCCCTGGTTCGTCAACCTCAACGACGGCAGCAACGAGGGCATTCGCCACGCCTCCGGGCGGTTCATGGGGGTGCAATTTCACCCCGAGGCCTCCCCCGGCCCGGTAGATGCGGGGTATTTATTCGATGAATTCGTGAAAATGCTCTATCTTTAAATAGAAAAGGGGAAATCTGTGAATCTGGAAGACAAATATCTGGATGTTCTGCAGAACATCGAGTTCTCCATCGTCAGCGTTTACCGCGATTATGAAGACCTGAACGACTATGAGGTCATGCGGGCGCTGGACGCTTTGATTGAGGTTTACCGCGCCGAATCCCGGGGACATACGCCCCGGGAAGTTCACCTGCCGGAGAAAAAAGAGCGCCTGGTATTCGAGCGGGTCAAAGATATGTGTGAAATGCGCATGGGACGAGCCACGGTGGAGACGGAGGACGGCGAAGAGGTTACCCTCGAAGGGTCGAAAACCCCGGAAGAAATCCTCGCCTGCCTGCGAAAAATCCGCAAATCCGTGGAGCGCTGGACCCAGCGCGGGGGAAAGCAGGGCTACCTGGAATTTGTGAGCGAATTTTTGCCCTGAGCGGTCCAGACGGGTTACCGGAAGCGGGAAGCGTGAGGCGTAATGTAAAACGGAATACGCTTCACTTGTACGTTTCACGCATCACGTTTCACGTTGCAAATTATATTCTCCCCCACCCCTCAACCGATCCATTTCGATCAATTATAAAGCTGGAACGCCAGCGAGGTGCCCACCCGGAATCCTAACATGCTGGCACCGGGGGCGACCTCTCCGTATTTCACTTCTAAGTAAGGAGAGAAGGGGAACCCGCCGGGAGTGAAGTTGTGGAAATATCCCCCAACCAGGAAAACGTTGGCGGAGAGAATCAGGTCGCCTTCGTCGTTATATTCATAGCCCAGGTAGGGAACGAATACGCTGTTCCCGAAGCGGTTCGCCAGCCTTACGGTCAAGACCGCGGGGGACTTGAACTCTCCCCCGGCAGGGAATTGGGTAGCCACCCGGTCGTAGTAGAGAACCGAGAGTTGCAGCGAGCTGAGAAATATTTGCCCGGAAAGCGAAATCGCATCCCCGGGGGTGGAAATTTCCTCTTTCCCCGCGTTTTCCTCGATCTCCGCTTTTTCGGGATTGTAGAAAGCGTAGCGGAAATCCGCGATGATTCCCCCCCGCTCGCTCCCGATCTCCACCCCCGCGGCCAGCAGAATTTCGTCGCTGGGATCGAATTCCCCGCCGTCTTTGACCGGGCGATAACTTCCTCTATAGGTATAAGAAGCGCCCAACCCGATCTTGAAACCCTCCCCGGCCTGTTGGGCAAACGCCAGCCCGCCCTTGAATCCTAACCCCTGGTTGGCGTAGGTTGAGGGGGCGTTGATATAGGGAATTTTGCCCGCGGAAGCGGCGTTGAATTCTAACCGCTCTAATTCCTGGGTTCCGGTGGGGGCGACTGCTTGCAATTGCAGGGTAAAGTTTTCGTTGAACATTTGCCGGAACTCCACGGCTAAGTTCCCCAATCCGTATAAGCCGGTTTGGGCGTAGGACTGGTATCCCTGGTTCAGAAAAAATGAAAACGAGGTATAACGGCTGGGGGCATACACCGCCCGGAGGGGGATGGCCAGGGCGTAGTAGTCGGTTTCCGCGCCGTCGCTGGAGAAGCGGTGCCACTGAAAATTGACCCCGACGGTCTCGGTGGTTTTCCGGAACTGGGCCAACGCGGAAAGGGAGAGGATGAACAGCGCCGGCAATATCAGCAAGGTGATTTTTCGGTTCATTGTATTATTCTCCGAGATTCGATTTTAGAGCGGGTACTGCCCGACGTCCCAGGGATCCGGGGTCAAGAACAGGTGGGTTTGCTCGTCGATGAGCTCCTCATGGCCGCTTAACTGGTTGTATCTGAAAATTTTTACCGTGGCGGTAAGCCCGGTGGTGCCGCTGAAGTTCTCCACAAATACGGTGTAGATGCCGGTAACCTGGCTTACCACGGAGATATTTTCCGGGCCGAATCCGGCCGTATTATCCACGTCCAGCACCATCCCGCCGATGGAGGGATTGAGAAAGTAGCATTCGTTGCCGGCAGGATCGAGCATGTGTAAATCCAGATCTCCATAGCCGTCCCAGCTTAACGTGGCCCGCAGCGCCGGGAAAGTGCCGGTAAAAAATACCGTAACCATATCGGAAGCGCTGGTGTTAGCGGAGAGGCTGTCAATGACCGTCACCTCGATAGTGTTGGTTCGCCGGGGCAAAATGGCTGCGGTGCTGAAAAATCCTAAGCTGTCGATGGCAATCTGCTGGGAAATGGAGTCATTGATCACCATGACGCCGGACAGATCGGAGAGGTCCCCGCTGCCAACGGCCGCGCCGTACACCAAAACCACCCTCTCGGTGGTCGAAAAACTGTCCTGCGGGCTTTGGATGGAAACTCCTATCGGGCCGGTGAAGTACATATAAACCGTCACGTAGGCGGTGTCTTCCGGGGTCGCTTCGAAAAACTCGCTGTCGCCGAGATACACGAACTGCCCATTCTCAAAAAAACCCAAAAGGGCAGCTTTGTAGCCCTCCTGCAAGCGGAATTCCCCACGGGCGCGGTCTTGCGAGATGGTCAAATCGGCGCGCCGCTCGATGCGCGACTGCTTGCGGGTTATAACGTCCAAAAGGGAGGCGCCGTATTGAATCCACTCCTCGAAAGTGGCCGGGTCGGTTTGCAGGGTCAGCTCATAAACCTGCTGTTGAATGGCGGGGTCCTGGAGGTTCTGATAGAGAGTGGCGGTATCGACGCCGAGGTCGTAGAAAACCACTTCCGCCCGGTCGATGGCCGCGGCGGCGTGATTTTTGGCAAGCCCCGGGAACGATTGGGAACGCTTCCCCGGCGCCGGTGGTACGCCCGCCAGCCAGCGCGTGAGATCAAATGCGCCCCCGCCGGGATGATTATAAACCAATTGCAGCGCCACAAATGAGCCGCCCTCCTGCTGCGGCCCGGAACTATTCCGTTCGCAGCTCCAGAAAATTAAAAGTACCGATAAAAGCAAAATGCTTCGTTTCAAAAAGGTAAACGACATTTTTTATTTCCTCTCCAAATTGATGGATGGTGGTGAAATCTGTCCTTTAAACCCGGCGCGGCGCTTACGGCCCGGGCGGGAGCTGGACGTCGATAATTACCGGGGAATTCCCCGGGAGGCCGGGGGTCGATAGCTCTTCCAAAATATTCGGCGCGGTGTCCGGGGCGCCGCTCAAGACATCCCGGGAGGTTTTGGCCGCCTGCGCGGCGGGAACCTGGCTCATCTGGCGCTCCGCATCTTTGAGACTCTTTTGGGCTTCCTTGAACTTGGGGTCTCTTCCTACGGCGGCGCGATAGGCATCAACCGCTTCCTGGTAGTCTCCCGTCCGCTCGAGATGTTTTCCCCGGGAGTAGAGGATATAAGCGACCAGGTCTTCGGTGGGAACTTTATACAATTCGTTAGCGATTTGGGAGGTCACGGTGATGTTGTTGGTTTCCAAAAATTTGATGTTCAGATCCGCTACCAGGCGGAAAAAATCCGTCACCCCGCCGCGGTGATCTCCCAATGGAGAAGAAGCCCGGGAATTGTTGGGCGCCAGGGCCCCGCTAATGCGCAGCCGCCCGTTTTCCAGCGCCACGTCTCCCCTCACCAACTGTTCCGCCTGCAAAAGCTCCCTTTTTTGCTCCGGCGAATAGGTCTGGTATTCCGCTTCGAGAACTTCGGAATAGCTCAAGTCGATCAAGGTAAAACGCTTGAACAAGGCGAGATTGGCGGTGAAGAATTCGGTTGCCGCCAGGCCCAGCCCGGCTTTGGGATTATTATCCGTGAAGGTCAGCACCCCCACGCTGCCGGGAACCGCTCCCCGCGGGTATCGCTGGTTTTGCTTCAATTCACTCAATATCTGTTCCTGGCGGGAGGCGCTAAGCTCCGGCGAGGCGGAATATTGCTCCGTACCGATGGGAGGGTGCATGCAAGCGGTAAATACAAATAAGCCGGCAATGAAAAACAGAAAGGTTGATTTCACAGAAAGTCCTCTCGGTTGATGGTTTGATCTGGTTACAGGGTAAACATGCATTAATTGTATTTTTGAATGATGGCCAATGCTCGACACTCAATGCGGGATTGATCAGTTCATCGAATATCGAGTATCCAGCGTCGAGTATCTCCAAAAGGGCAGGCCGGCATCGATGAAATACGCAATTTGTAGCTGTGTAAAGTATAGATTCATGGAAGACTGGAAAGAACATCTTCCCGGTAACGCTCGATGGCCGGCTGCAATTCTTCGAATTGATAAGCTTTTTCCAGGCATTTCTCGCCTTCCTCTTTGAATTTTTTCATGTTTTTACGGTCGCCGGAATCGTTGGCGATCACGGCCTGCTGAATAAGGTCCCTGCCCTTGAGGAATTCTTTCAATCCCGCTTTGGCGGAAGCGTCCGGGTTGATGGAAGAGATGCCGTAGCGCTGGTATAACGCCTGGCTAAGCCCCTGCATGAAGTCGTATCCCGCTTCTAAAGCCAGCTCATCCGGTTTGTTCAAAGAGCCTTTCTCTTTGATGGCTTTGATGATCACCGCGGTGGCGATGTCAACGATTTTCATGGTGAGAAAGGTCTGGCTGCCCACTTTAGTAACCGTTCCGAAAATCGCCAGTTCGGCGCCCTTCATTTTCCCCAGCTCGATAACCTGTTCGGTAAGGCCGCTTTGCTGCAGGGCGACTTCGCCGAGAAGTTCTTTCATGTGCTGCCGGTCCACCACCTCGAAATAATCGGTGCTGGCAAGCTGCCCGGCGAAGAGATCGTAAAAAAAAGCGTTCAATTCCTCGATGGCCTGTTTTTCGGAAGGATTGCTGGAAGCGAAATGGAAGGGAAATATGGTAACCACTTTTTGAGGTTGCGCCCCACAAAGGGCGGTTAACATAAAGCAGAGCATCAAACTGCGAAAGAGCATAATAATTCCTCCCTGATGAGATTTCCAACGCTGTTAATACATGATTTTTGCATAAATCTAACCCCTTTACAAAACTCTGTTTTGTTCTAAACTTAACAAGCTCCCTTCCCCCAAAATTGACAGATGTTGTGAAAAACGTTTTTGAGGATTTAAAAACTTGCATTGGGGAGGCAGCGACAAGAAACCGGGGAGATTGGCGACCGGCCAAATCCCATCGGAACCACTATGTTACCACTTGCAAAAAAAAGGGCTGGTCGATTATGCTTTCGACCAGCCCTGAAGGGCTGTTTTTACCGTGTTCCGGGCCGAACTTGAACCGGCGTGCTGAGGATCTCACCGGGGCCGGCTGTTTGTACATAAACACGGCGCTACCCAGATCAATAAGCACAACAATGGGTTATGGCGAACTTCATGTATCCATACGACTTCAGGATAAATTCAACGCTTGAAAATCAACCTCAAAACCGATCATTTCATTTCGCCAGAAACCGAAATGTCTATGCAGACCCCACTCACCGCCAGGATTTCTGCATCATGGTTTGTACGTCGGCCATGGCCTCCTGCCCCACCTTTAGCAAGCCTTCCTGCGGGCTGTCGAGATCGGCGATCAACATCAAAACTGCGGAGAAAGCCAACGCCTGGAAAAGCGCGGCGACGGAGCGGCGGGAACCGGATAAGCCGGTATGGTATCCCACCGCCATCATTGCCAGGAACGCCACCATGTACAGGGCGATCCAGATCGTGGGGGGAATGCGGTTGCGTGTGCTGGCGGTAATGCGCTTGGCGTGGAGGTCAATTATCATATTGAGAGAGGTAATGAAGAGGCCATTGATGGGGGTGGGGTGTTTTTCGACAACGGCTGCGGTTTGCTTCCAGAGCAGGCGGTGCAGTTCTTCGGAGCGCGCGATACCGGCGGCGAGCTTCTGGGGATTAGCTACGGCTTCCAATCGTATATCAACGTACTCACGCAGCAGGCTTTGGATCTCGTCGCGGTAGGACTCCGGCAACAACTGGGAGCGCAGAAAGGTGGCGCCTACCGCGTTTGCTTCATCCAGCACCAGTTGCTTGCGGGCATCGTGGCGGGAAGCAGCCATGCCGAAGGTAAACGCCAGGGTGAACGCCAGCAAACCGAGAGTGGCGCCGACCATTGCGCCCACCGGGGCCGGCTGTTCCTGAGCTGAGCGTTGATGCCGGAATCTCCCCAACCGGAATCCGATTTCAATGAAAACCAATGCCAAAATTACGGTAATGACGAATAATGCCCAAATGGGCAGGTAGTCGATGAATGATGTGTTCATAATCCGTTTCCTGCTTACTTCTGTTCCCGCGGCTTTACATTTTCTTCTACCTGGAAGGAAGCCGCTGCCGCCTGGTCCAGCCAGCTTCCGGCCAGGGCCTGGTAAACGGCGACGACGCTTTTGTACAACTCCGAGCGGGTCTGGGTGTAATCCAGTTGGGTGGCAAAAAGCGCGCGCTCGGCATCCAGAACTTCCAGGTAACTGGTTACGCCATCGTCGTAGCGCATTTTTGCCAGCCGGGCGTAAGTCTCCAGCGCGGCGACGCGGTTGCCCTCGGCAGTAAGCTGCTCGCCGGTGCGGCTGCGATCGGTCAGCGCGTCTTCCGTTTCCCGGAAGGCGTTACGCACTGCCTGCACGTAAGCATACAGCGCCTGCTTCTGCAAGCCTTCGGAGGCTTTCACCTCTCCTTTGATCTCGCCCCAGCGGAAAATCGGCTGGAACACCTGGCCGCCGATATTCCAGATGGTGGAGCTTGATTTGAAAAGCGCGGAGAGGTCGCTGCTGGCGGAGCCGAACAAACCGGAAAGCGAAATGGAAGGGAAATAAAGCGACTTGGCCACCCCGATGCGGGCATTGGCGGCGCGCAGTTGCTCCTCGGCAAAGCGCACGTCCGGGCGCCGCTCCAGCAGGATGGAGGGCATCCCCACCGGTATTTCCGGCAGCGCTAAGCTGTCGAGCATCTTGCCGCGCGCCACCGGCCCGGGATTGCCACCAATCAGAAAGTTGATGAAGTTCTCCACAAATACGATATTCTTTTCAAAGATGGGAATCTGCGACACCGCCAGCCAGTACTCGGACTCGGCCTGGCTGTATTCCAGAATCGAAAGATCGCCTTTCTCCCGGCGCTGCCGGAACAAATCCAGCGCTGCCTGGCGGGAGGCGGCGGTTTCTCTGGCGATCTGGAGCTGCCGGTCGAGCGCCAGCAGATCGATGTAGGAGGCGGCGATCAGCGCCGTGGCACTCAACACCACGCCGCGCCGCGCTTCTTCCGTGGCCAGCAGATCGGCGCGCGCCGCTTCGTTGGCGCGGCGAATCTTGCCCCAGAGATCGATCTCCCAATCGGCGGAAAGATTCACCTGAAAATAATTGCCGGTGGGACGCTCGGTGTCGGTGCCTCCACCGGGAAATCCGAATTGCCCGCGTAATCCTGTACCGCCGGCGCCGATTTTGGGGAAGAAATCAGATTTCGCCACCCCGTAGCGGCCCATCAACTCTTCAACCCGCGCCGCCGCGATGCGCACATCAAAATTTTCCTGCAAGCCGGCGGTGATGAGATGGGTCAACGCGGTGTCGCCGAATAAATGCCACCAGGCGGTGTCCGCCAGGGCGGCGCTGGTGTCGGCATAAAATGTAGTATCGGGATTTTGCCAGGCGGGGGGGCTTTCCAGCGCCGGGCGGTGATAATTGGGACCCACGGCGCACCCCGCCAGCAGGGCGGCAAAAAGCAGGGGAATAAGTCTTTTCATCATCAATATCCTGTTTTGTTTAATCATAAGAGGAAAATTCAATAACATAATTTGAACAGGAGGTAACAGAGGAAACAGAGAGTTTTTCTCCGTTACCTCTGTTTGCTCCTGTTGAATTAATGTATCTCATCGGTTCGCCCCGGGCAGGATCAACCGGTTGACGCCGTCGGCAACTTTCATCTCATGGAAATTGATGAGCAGTCCGATCGGAACGTTCAGAAGCTTCATATAACTCAAGAGCTGCGCCTTATGGATCGGCAGGATTTTCTGCACCGCTTTGACTTCCACGAATACGCAACCTTCTACCAGCACATCGAAGCGCAAGGATTCTTCCCGGGTGAAGCCTTTGTACTCGACCACCACCATTTTCTGGTTCACACAGTTCAAGCCACGCAGTCCAAGCTCCTTGAGCAGACACCATTCATAAATGGACTCGATCAAACCCGACCCTTTGTCGCGATGCACCTCTATGGCCGCGGCGATGATCGTCTCCGTTAACCCGGAAGCCTTTTCAAACAATGGATGCATAGGCGCGCCTTTGAACAGGAGATATTTGAACAGGAGGCAACAGAGGAAACAGAGAGTTTTTCTCCGTTATCTCCCTTTGCTCCTGTTAAATTAAAGTTCACCTGTTCGATTTATTTTTCTCTTTCTTGTTCACTTCTTTGAACAGGAGGTAACAGAGGAAGCAGAGAGTTTTTCTCCGTTATCTCTGTTCGCTCCTGTTGAAATAGAACTCATCTGCTCCTGTAAGAAAACACTTCCCATCAATGCCCCTGATCGCCCGGCGGCGAAGAGGCTGGCTGAGCGGCCTTCTTCTCCCGCACAAAATATTTCTCTACCATGACGTACAGCGCCGGAATGAGAAAAATCCCCAGCGTGGTAGCCACCAACAGTCCGGCGAAAACGGCCAGGCCCATCACCTTGCGCGCTTCCGCCCCGGCGCCGGCAGCGGTCACCAGGGGGGTCACCCCCAGGATAAAGGCGAACGAGGTCATCAGAATCGGGCGCAGGCGCAGTTTGGCGGACTCCAGCGCGGCCTCGATCACCGACATGCCCTTTTCTTTTTGCATCTTGGCAAACTCTACGATGAGAATGGAATTCTTTGCCGCCAGCCCGATCAACGTCACAAAGCCGATCTGGGCAAAGACGTTATTGACATAGCTGGGACTGAAGAAGCGCAACAACCAAAGACCCAGCATCGCGCCGAAAATAGCGAACGGCGTTCCCAGCAAAACGCTTAAAGGCAACGACCAGCTCTCATATTGCGCGGCCAGGAGCAGGAACACAAAAAGCAAGGCGAAGACGAAAACGATCGCCCCGGTTCCCGCGGCTTTCACTTCCTGGTAGGACATATTCGCCCAGTCGTAGCCCCATCCTGCCGGCAAAACCTCTGCCGCGGTTTCCCGAAGGGCGGTCAGCGCCTGGTCGGAGCTGTAACCGGGGGCCGGTATGCCGGTCAGTTCCGCCGAACGAAAAAGATTGAAACGGTTGGTGTACTCCGGCCCGGTGATCGGTTTCATAGTCACCAGGGTGCTGAGCGGCACCATAGCCCCGTTGTTGTTGCGCACGTAGAACTGTCCCAGGTCCCAGGTTTCGTTGCGGTATTCGCCTTCGGCGGAGAGATAGACTTTGTACACCCGGCCGAAGCGGTTGAAATCGTTGATGTAGTTTGCACCAAGCAGCGATCCCAGGGTAGTGTTCACGTCGCCAATGGAAACGCCTTGCTTCAAAACTTTATCGCGATCGACTTCGGCAAATATCTGCGGAACGCCCGATCGATAGAAGGTTGCGATTCTGCCGATTTCCGGCCGCTGGCGCACCGCGGCGATAAAGCGCTCGGTTTGCGCGGTGAGGTCCTGCGGTGTATTGCCGCTGCGATCCTGCAACAAAAATGTAAAACCCGCACCAGTGCCGAGACCCTGGATGGCCGGGGGGCCGAAGGTATAGACGATTGCCTCAGGAACCTCCCGGGCGAACCGTTGATTCAACGCCGCCACCAGTTCGAATGACCGTTCTTCGGCTGCTTGTCTCTCTTCCCACGGTTTCAGGGCGATGAAGAAACCCCCGACATTGGGTCCGACCACCTGGGTGAGAATACTATAACCGGCGACAGTGGTGTAGTTGTCGATGCCTTTCGTTTCCGCCAGGATGGCCTCGATCTTCCGGCACACCTCATCGGTGCGTTGGATCGAACTGGCATCCGGCAACTGCACATTAATGAGGATGTAGCCGTTATCTTCCTCAGGCACAAAGCCGGTCGGCACTCCTTTTAAAAGCAGCCCCGTGACCGCCAATACCAGGCCGACGAATACCATGCTGCGCATGATTTTGCGTACCAGAATACCGGTAAAGGAAAGATAGCCGCCGGTAAATTTGTTGAAGACTTTGTTGAACCAGTCATAAAAGAACTGCAACGGCGATCTCTTCGCCTCACCCTTGGCTTTGAGCAGCTTGGCGGCGAGCGCCGGGCTGAGGGTCAAGGCGTTGAAGGCGGAGAAAAGCACCGATATGGCGATGGTGATAGCGAATTGTTGATACAAGCGCCCGGTAATCCCGCCGATGAACCCCACCGGCACGAACACCGCCGCCAGGATCAGCGCGATCGCCACCACCGGGCCGGAGACTTCTTCCATCGCTTTCAGGGTCGCTTCCCTGGGCGTCATGCCGTGCTCGATGTGATGCATCACCGCTTCCACCACCACAATCGCGTCGTCCACCACAATGCCGATGGCAAGCACCATTCCCAATAGCGAGAGGGTGTTGATGGAGAACCCCAATACCGGGAAAACGATAAAGGTAGCAATCAAAGAGACCGGCACGGTGAGCAGGGGAATGAGGGTGGCGCGCCAGTTCTGCAAAAAGACGAACACCACCAGAATCACCAGCAACACCGCTTCAAAAAGGGTGTGCACAATCTCAGTGATGCCCTCTTCCACCGCCAGGGTGGTGTCGAGAGAAATCTCGTGAATCATGTCCGGCGGGAAGTTCTGTGCCAGTTCGTTCATGGTTGCCTTAATGGTTGCAGCGACCTCCAGCGCGTTGGAGCCGGGCAATTGGAACACCGCGATGACCGCCGCCGGCTTGCCGTTATTCCGGCCGATTTGGTTGTAGAGCAATGTTCCCAGCTCAATTCTGGCCACGTCGCGCAGGCGCACCTGTGAGCCATCGGAATTGGTGCGCAGCACGATTTTGCCAAATTCCTCTTCGTTCAGCAAGCGCCCCTGGGTGCGCACGGTGTAAGTGAAATCCGTTCCCAACGGCGCCGGCGGACCGCCGATCTGACCGGCCGGGCTGATCACGTTTTGCTCCTGCGTCGCCCGTACGATATCCGGTACCGTTATCCCCAGCTTGGCGATCACATCCGGTTTCACCCAGATGCGCATGGCATAATCGCTGCCGCCGAAGAGCTTGACGTCGCCCACGCCGGCAATGCGGCTGAGGCGGTCGTTGATATTGATGGCGGCATAATTACTCAAAAAGTTGTTGTCATAGTTTCCCTCCGGCGACTTCAGGGTCACTAACAACAACGGGAAAACCAGCGACTTTTTGATGGTCACGCCGTAGTTTTTCACCGCACCGGGCAAAGATGCCTGCGCCTGGGACACGCGGTTCTGGGTAAGCACATTGGAGATGTCGAGGTCTGATCCGACATCGAATGAGACTTGCAGGGTGAGGGTGCCGTCGTTGGAATTAATGGATTTCATGTAGATCATATTTTCCACGCCGTTTACCTGCTGCTCCAGGGGGGTAGCCACGGATTGCTCCACGTCGATCGAAGAGGCCCCCACGTAGGTGGTGGTCACGTTGATCATCGGCGGAACGATGTCGGGGAACTGCGAGATCGGCAGCCGCTGCATCACGATCAAGCCGACCAGAATCATGACGATGGAAATAACCATCGCCACGATCGGGCGATTGACAAAGAATTTTGACATGGTCAGCGCCCTCCCTCGCCGCCGGGGGTATCCGGCTGGGTAATCGCGGTCGGCGAGACCACCATGTCCGGCCGCACTCTCTGGAAGCCCTCCACAATCACTTTCTCTCCGGCGGTGACGCCTTGCTCGATCACTGTGAAGGGGCCAGCTTTCGGACCGGTGATCACCCGGCGTAATGCGACTTTATTCCCCTCTCCAACAATATACACCAGGTACTGTCCCTGCAATTCGCTAATTGCTTTTGAAGGAACCACCACTGCCCCCTTGCGTTCCGCCACAATGGTGCTGATCCGGGCAAATTGCCCCGGCCGTAACACGCGCTCAGAATTGGGAAAAGAGGCCTCGAATTGCAGCGTTCCGGTGGCGGGATCGATCTGGCGCTGCGCAAAACTGATAGTCCCTTTATAAGGATAAACGGAACCGTCGGCAAGTACCATTTCCAATTCGCGTTTTTGCCTGGGCGCGGTTTGCGGTTCTTGCGCCTGGAATTGGCGCACAAGCTCAAGGTACTCTTGCTCGGTAATGGAGAAACGCACGTGGATAGAATCCACCCGCGAGATGGTATTCAGAATAACCGGGTTGGGCGGGCGGCCCACAAAATCGCCCACGCGCGCGGCAGAGATGCCGATCAAACCGTCGATGGGGGCAGTGATCCGGGCGTATCCCAAATCGATTTCCGCCAGGCGCAGCGAGGCGCGCGCCGCCGCCACTTCTTCCTTCCGCGCGCCGTATTCCGCCAAGGCGGTCTCCAGGTCGCGCTGGCTTACCGCGCCGGCTGCCGCCAGCGGCTGGTAGCGGTTCACGTCCGATTCCGCTCTTACCAGCAAGGTTTGCGCCTCGGCCAGCCGCGCTTTTGCCTCCGCCACTCGCTGTTGCAGTTCGCTGGCGTCGATGGTGTAGAGCAGGGTTCCTTTTTTGACTTCCGTGCCTTCCCGGAAATGGATGCCCTGCAGCCAGCCGTCCACCCGCGCCCGGATTTCGATATCCACCGCGCCGAGGGTTTGCCCGACCCATTCCCGGCGAACCGGCACGTCTTTTTGCAGCGCTTCCGTTACCTTCACCTCTGTCGGGGCGGCAGTCGTCTGTTCCTCCTCCCCGCAGCCCGGCAAAAGCGTTAAGAGAAGTGCAACCAGAGCCACCCCGGCCATCCGGGGCATGCCCCGGCGATCAAATGTTAATTTCATTCCTAAGCCTCCTGAAGTGGTTTTTCTTATTTTCTGCCGGCGACATCCCCCCTTTGAAGGGGGGCAGGGGGGATGTCACCGGGCGCAACAGATTTAAAATTGGTGATGCGCCTATCTCAATACACCTGCGGCACCCAATTTTTATAACGCGGCGCCTCCGGGGTGTCTTTATCGCGCTTTTTTCGCTTCGGCAGATCCGGTTTCTCGAACGGCGCTTCTTTGTAAGGAATGGCGCTCAGCAGGTGGGCGATGCAGTTGAGGCGGGCGCGGCGTTTGTCGTCCGCCCGCACGATGTACCAGGGCGCCACTTCCGTATCGGTGGCCGCCAACATGCGGTCGTAGGCCGCAGTATAATCCCACCAGCGGCGGTAGGATTCGATGTCCATGGGGCTGAGCTTCCACTGCCGCATCGGGTCGTTGATTCTCTGCAGAAAACGCCGCTCCTGTTCTTCCTGGCCGACGTCGAAAAAGTATTTGACGAGGATAATCCCGCTATGCACAATAGATGCTTCTACCTGCGGGCAGTTGGCCAGAAAGTCTTCATATTCTTTCTCGGTGCAGAAACCCATCACCTTTTCTACCCCGGCGCGGTTATACCAGCTGCGGTCGAAGATCACGATTTCCCCGGCAGCCGGAAAGTGCGCGAAGTAGCGCTGCATGTATAATTGGGTTTTTTCGCGCTCATTGGGGGCCGGCAGCGCCGTCACCCGGAAGACGCGCGGGCTGACCCGCTCGCTGATGCGTTTGATGACGCCTCCTTTTCCGGCGGCGTCGCGTCCCTCAAAAATGACGATCACCCGCAAACCCTTGTGCTTCACCCACTCCTGCAATCGCACCAGTTCCACCTGGAGTCTGGCCATTTCTTCTTCGTAATCTTTGCAGCTCAGCTTCTCCTTTTTTTCAGCGGCTTCCGCGCCCGCCTGCCGGGAAGACTGTTTTTTCTCTGCCTGCTTCCGCGCTTTCTGCTCTTTTTTCTTTTTCTTTCCCATAAAATTCTCCTTATAAATGTTTAGAAATTAGCAATCTCCCCGGTTTCTTTCAAGCTATTAGATAAAGACTTCTTCGAATATCGGACCAATCGTAGAGACGTTGCATGAAACGTCTCTATCCTATCCCTGCGGAAAGGCGCTGTATATTCCCAGCCCGGGGTTCACGGCTCATCCCCCAGCACCGGGGTGCCCACCCGGGCGGCGCGGGCAACCGCGCCGTTGAGGAATTGCATCGGCAGGTGCAAACGCAATCCCCAGGCGGTTTCGTCATGCTCGGCCTGGGGGAAGCACAGGTGCAACAGGTTAAGCCCGTATCTCCACCCGCGCGAGACCAGGGCCATGGCCATTCCCACCGTCACCTCGTAATTGTCGCCGGGCCAGCCGCTGTCCAGGTAAAAGGCCACGTCGCGCACCGGCTCGCTCAGAACCCGGTCGATCAGGTTATCCTTATGGGAAAAGGTGCTCGACATGCAAACGCCCACCCCGAACACTTCCGGGTGCTGCCATACGCTATAAAAGGAGACCACCCCGCCCAGCGAAGAACCCCACACCGAGCGATAGCGCCGATGGTTTCCTATCCGCAGCCGCCGCTGCGCCTCGGGCACGATCTCTTCGGCCAGGGAGCGGGCGTAGGCTTCGTAGCCGGGAGCGGTATATTCACGCATCCGGTCGCCGGAGTGGATGCCGACGATAACGAAATCTTCCACCGCGCTCATCGCCCGCAGCGTGCGGCTGGTCTTATCCACTTCCCAGTCGCGGCCCATAAAAGCTTCATCCGGAAAGAACAGGTTCTGGCCGTCCTGCATGAACGCCACCGGGTAAGAGGAGAGGGTGTTTTCGTCGTATCCCGGCGGCACATAAACCCGGAGTTGATGGGTGCGGCCAAGAATTTTGGAGGGGAATTCCATACGCTGCGAGAATCGCCCATGCTCCGGGCTAAAAAAGAACGGATAGGAGACGCGCTGATCCTCCTCTCCCATCAGCAGCAGATTGTTGGATCCCACCGACCAGTGAAACTCCCCGTCTCGCGCCAGGCAGGGTTTGAAATAGAGGAAGGGCTGATCGGCCTGTAATCGAAAGGTGGAGGTGTTGCCGTCCTCGCTCACCGCCGCCGACTCGAGGTTTTTCTCCCAGTCCTGCTCGGTGCGCAGAACCATTCGTCCCTTCCCCGCCGGATAAGAGACCCGCAAGGTTCTCTCCAGCGTTGTGTGGGTTTTGTAGAGTCTTTCTTTTTTCATAGCTACCTCACGATGTTATTCACGAATACTCATTATTTAACTTCTCAAAAGATGCTCGATTTTCGATCCTCGATACTGGATGCTCGATGTTCGATTATAGATCCGTGAATTCGTTTAAGAAAAATGTGGCTTCCTCTTTCTTTTGAACAAGAGAAAACAGAGGCAACAGAGTTTTTAGGTATCTATGGCTTCGCCATGAAAATATCTCTGTTATCTCCGTTGGCTCCTGTTCAACTACCAAAATTTTCTCATATTACCTCACGCGTCTATAAGAATCTGGTATCCAGCATCTCTATTTGCATCATACTGCCATCTTCACAATGCCTCCACCGCATCGGCGACGGAGGTGAAGCGATTGATGCCGCCGAGTCTGGCGTCCGCCCCCGCGGCCCGCAGCCGGTCGCGCACCGAAGCGCGGGCTTCCACGGCCTGGACGCGGATGCCTCTGCCGGTTAGTTCATCGGCAAGGCCGGCGAGCGCGTGGGCGCTTTGCATGTCCATCCGCGGCGCGGCAGAGAGGTCCAGCACCACCGCCCGGGGCGGGGTGGATTCGGCGTGCACGCGATTGAGGATGGCGTCGCAGACATGATCCACGTTAAAGTAAACCAGGCCGGATTCGGGCCGGAAGATCAGCACTCCCGGAATCAGCTCGTTGTCCGGATGCCGCTCGCGATCCGAAAAGCGCCGCGTGCCGGGAATGCGCCCCAGCAAAGCGACGTGGGGTAGCGAGGCGCTCCGGAGCAACTGCACCAGCGAGATAATGGCGCCGATCAACACCCCGCGCAACAGGCCGGACCCTAACACCCCTAAGAGCGCCGCCATAGCCACCACGAACTCCGGGCGGTCGCCGCGCCAGAGTTGTTTCAGCGTGGAGAGCTTGAACAAACCGGCCACCGCCACCAGCACCACCGCTGCCAGCACTGGCTGCGGTAAGGCGCTCAAGAGCTGCGAGAAGAACAGCACCACCGCCAAAATAATACCCGATGCGATCAGCCCGGACAGGGGGGTGCGCGCGCCGCCGCCTTCGTTGACGACAGACTGCGACATGCCGCCGCTCACCGGAAAGCCCCGGCCCACTCCCGCCGCAAGATTGGCTGCGGCGAGGGCGAGGAATTCCTGGTTGGCATCGAGCCGGCCGCCGTGTTTGGCGGTGAACATGCGCCCGATGGCGGCCGTTTCCACCGCGCCGAGCAGGAAACAGGCGATTGCCAGCGGCAACAGTTCATTCAAATCCGCCCAATGCAGCGCCGGCAGGCCGATTGCCGGCAATCCTTGCGGTACTTCGCCGAGCAGCTTCACCCCATACGCTTCAAGACCCAGCAGCGCCGCCGCCGCGATGCCGCCCACCACCACGAACAGCGCCACCGGCTTGTTCTTGAGGAACACCTTGCCCAGCACCAGCACCGCGAGCGCGGCCAGGCCGATCCCGGCGGAGGCGGGATTCGTCTCGCCAAAATGCTTCAGGAAGTGCGCGCTGTTCTCCCAGAAATCCCCGTGCGCGCCGTGAAAACCAAGCAGCTTGGGCAACTGGGTGCTGATGAGGAAAAGCGCCACCCCGCACTTGAAGCCGGTCATCACGCTTTCGGAGATGAAGTTCACGATCGCGCCCGCCTTTGCCAGCCAGGCGAAGAAGGCCAGGAGCGCCACTAACAGCGCCGTGCCCGCCGCCAGCGCGGCGAAACGCGCCGGGTCGCCGCCGGCAATCCCGCCCAGCGACGCGCCGATGAGCAGCGAGATCGCCGAGGTAACGGTGATGGCGGTGTGGCGCGAGCTGCAAAACAGCCAGAAAACCAGCCCGCCGAAAAGGCAGGCGTACAGCCCGGCCTCCGGCGGGAGATTGGCGAGCGAGGCGTCTCCCAACGCCGCCGGCAGCAGGTAGGCGGCGAGGGTGATGCCGGCAATCGTGTCGCCGCGCAGCCAGCTTTTGTCATACTTGCGCAGCCATGCAAACGCGGGAAGCGGGAGGTTCATAAGGCTGTTCCTGATTTTTGATTTAAAACTCACGGTTTGCTCATCTTTTTCGGGTTTTGAAACTGTATGCTTATTGCGCCCTTTCAGGGATTAAATCGAGGTTTCTTGCTCCCCCGGCGCTTCGCACCGGGCTATTTTATTCCGCACCTTCGGTGCTCATCTGATCAACTCAGCCCCATCGGGGCGACATATAATAGCCCGGAGCAACGCTCCGGGGTAAAGAAAAACACCGATGCAAAGCCCTGAAAGGGCGGAATAGAAAAAAATTTTACCGAAGTGTTCAAAAAATTAAGCGAACCGTGAGTTAAGATTTTCGATTTTCGATTTAGTTAGAAAAACACCCGCATTCCGGCAAAGAAAGTCCAGCCGTCGAAGTTCCCGCCGTCATTCGCCGCATCATCCATATCCGAATACTCCACGCCGGCCATGAATTTGAAGCGGTCGCCAAAAACCAGGTAATTGATCCCGGCGTAACCGGCGTGGTAGCGGTTCCCGAACTGGCCGGATGCCGCTTCCCGTTCGTATCGGTTCTGCAATTGCAGGCCGTTGTTCCCGTCGCTGGCGCTGAATTGATAGCGCAACGCCGCCTGCAAGCGGTCTCCTGTGCGGATCACGTTCTTCAACACATCATACGTCGGCAGCGCCGTCAGGCCGAAAACCTGCGGGCGAGTCTCAAGCCCGTGCGCCCAGGTCAAGTCCACCCCCAGTGCGAACGGTCCTTTTTGCCCCTGGTGCCACAGCGAGATAATGTGGTCGAAGGGTCTGAGCGCGTTGTTGGCGGGATCGCCGTCGTTGAAGAGGTAATCCAGGTGAACGCTGCCGGCCTCGTAAAACAGGGGCAGGTCATAACCCACCCCGGCGACCGCGCCAACCCCGCCCTCGAAACTGGTAAACTCCTGCTCGATGCTGCCGCTAATAACGCCCATTCGATATGAAAATTCCCCCCGCCTCCCTTCCATCACCGCGGCCACCACTTCGCCGGGCATGATTTGATTAACCAGCAGACCGCGCTCGAAGGTAGCAATTTTGTTAGAAGAGACGGTTCGTTCCAGCCCGGCGTAGAGAAAATCCACCCGCCCCGCGCTCAGGGAAAACGCTTTACCCGGCGACCATTTCAGGAAGGCCTGGTAAAGACCGTTATAGAAGGGATCGAAATCCTCGCTGATCACCATCTGCCCGTGCACCACAAGCTGCCGGAATAACAAGGCTTCCGCGCCAACAAAGATGCGGCGATTCTCCCAGCCGTCGGCGCTCGCATCGCCGGCGTTCACCGACCAGTACTGCCCGTGATAGCGGCCGATGATGGAAAAGGACTGGATGGCCGAATTCTCCTCGTTTTCGTAAAGCCGGGGCGTTTCCCAGATACGGTTGAAGATGTCCTTTTCCTGCGCGCCAGCCGGGAGCGCCAGGAGCAGCGCCGCAGTGAACACATAAAACTTTATCGGAAATAATTTTTTGACCCCGACAAATCGGGGCAGGCAAGGATTAACCGGATTTACTGGATATGAATACATTTGTGCCGGAGGCGCATCTGTCTTTGGCTGAGATTTTTCAACATTTTTATCCTGTTCCATCCTGTATGTCCTGTCTAATTTTTTATTTCCAATATCTCGAAAACATGGTACTGCCAGGGCGCCATATCCAGATAAAGCCCGCGCGATTGCAGGTCGTTCCCGTCGCGGTCGTAACGCGCCTCGCCTAACAAATCCTGCAAATGCCATTGCCGGCCGCCCAGGTCCGGGAAAGGGAGACGCAGGTAGCACTGGCTTTGGTGGGCGGCGTAATTCACGCAGACCAGCAACCGCTTGCCTTCGGAATTCTCCCAGACGCAAGCGATAAAGGCATCCCATGACCCATTGCCCTCCCAGGCGGGAAGGCATTCTAACAGTTGCCATCGCCCTTCCCGCAGGACGGGACGCCGCAATACTTCCAGCAGGCGCTCGTAGAATTTCCCCAGGGCGGGATTGTCCGGTTCAACAGGGCCGCGAACCAGGTGCGGAGAGATGCACTTGCGCCGCCCCTCGAATTGCCCCTGGTGGAAGAAACGCAGGCCCGGCGACAAAAAGCTAATCACCGCCGCCGCTTCATGAATGCCCGCGGGAAAGGTGGCCGCGGCGCGCGGCTCGTCGTGGTTTTCCAGAAAACGGGCCAGCTTGTTCTGGTAATCCAGGCCAGCGTAGAAATGCTCCCGCACCGGGCGGGCGTGGCCTTCGTGAAGGCGGTCGTAGAGCCGTTTATCGTAGGCGTAATCGAAGCCCTGTTGCTGCATGGTCCATTCCATATCCCAATAGACCTCGGCCATGAAACAAAAATCCGGATGCTGGTTTCGTACTTTTTTTGTGGCCTCCGGCCAGAACAGCTCAGGGCGGCGGCCCCAGGTTCGCTCAAAGACATCGGGCAGAACCAGCATGGCCATGTCGCAGCGCACCCCGTCGCACTGGCCGGAAATCTTCAGCAATTCATTGATCATCGCCTCCTGCAGATGGGGATTGCTGTAATCGAGTTGCAGGGTGTCCGGCCAGCCCGCAAAATATGGATCTCGACCATAAGCCAGGATTAAGTCTCCCTTTTTTCGTTTGACCCGGGTATAATTCTGCGGCTCCCGTGATAAAGCGTCCTCCGTCCCGGCGATAAAATACTCCGGATGGCTCTCGACCCAGGGGTGATCCGGCGCCATGTGGTTCGGGACAAAATCAAGCATCAACTTCAAACCGCGTTTCGCCAGCCGTTGGCGCAGGCGCGCCAGGGCGGCGTCCCCTCCTAAATTTTTATGCACCTTGTAGCCGGTGATCGCAAAGCCGGAGCCGGCGATGTCTTCTTCCCGCAGGTCCGGGAGGGTCTGTTCAAATTCTTTGCGCCATTCGGGGTTGCTGCGGGAAACCTGCTGCCCGGCCGGCCCGGTCTGCCAGACGCTCAGGAACCACACCCAGTTGAAACCCATCTTCGCGAGGCGGTCCAATTCGGCGTCGGGAATATCATCCAGTGTAGCTGCCCGCCCCAATTGCCGCGATAATTCTGTCAGCCAGACGCGGGTATTGATCTGGAACAGAGAAGGATAGTTAGTTAGCGCCATAGTGTTTGTCCTCCTAATTCAAAATCCGAATTTCAGAATTTTGCCCTGAAAGGGCTTCATTCCATAGCCCAGGGTAAGCGACGAAGTCGCGCCACCCTGGGGTAAATTTATACGAACCAACCGCACCCTGAAGGGGTGCAACAAAACAATAGAGAATTGTGCAACCCCTTCAGGGTTGATTTGATATGATATTTCATAACCCAGGGTGGCGTGCCTGTGGCGCTTACCCTGGGCTATGGTGTTTAACGCTTTCAGCTCAATTCATCAGATGTAGCACGTTGCGCATGACCGACCAGCGCGGTTCTTGCTCCGCGGCATTGCGGCCCAGGATCCAGTAATCATAAAGCGCGGCAATGGTGCGGTCTTTCTTTTTCAAATCGATCCAGGTATTTACAAAATCGACCAGCGTACGGTCGCCGCGCGCCATTGCGTAGGCCAGCGGCACGCTCAGAACGTCCGGCCGGGGAATGGCAACGGTATATTCGGGATAGACCAGGCTCCAGGCGGAACCAGCCTCCGCCGAATACACCAGGGCATCGAGATCGTCTTCTTCCCTGGTGAAGAACTCGCGCGGCGAATTCAACAGCACCACCTCCGCCTGCGGCAAATATTCCCGCACTTTGGCAATGTAATAGGGCGCGTTGGGGATGCCGAGCTTGAGCTTTTCCAGCTTCTTCACTTTCTCGCGGCTGTTGAAATCTTCCCGGCGATAATCTTTGACAACGAAGGCCAGGGTCTGATCCATATAGGACGCCGAGAGCGCCATCTTCTCTGCGTTTTCCAGCGTGACCGCAACGCCGGACATGATGATGTCAACGTAGCCGCCGTCGAGCATGGCCGCAGCTTTCCCGCGCTCGATGAGCGCCAGTTCCAGCCGCACATTCATCTCCTGCGCCAGGGTGTAAGCCATTTCCACATCCAGGCCGACCAGTTGGCCCTCCTCGTTGGAGAATGCAAAAGGCAGCGCATCCCTGTAATAGCCAACGCGCAGATAGCCGCGCTCGCGGATTTCCTGCAAGCGGGACTTCTGCGCCTGGTGGGGAAGCGGCGCCGGCAATGAGGACTTGTGAATGGTCGCCGGGGTATATTCCTGCGACGGCCCCATGGCAATGAACTGCTGGTATTGTTGATACTCATGCCCGACGACAGATTCAAAAAACCAGCGCGTGCCCCCGATGGCGCAAAATGTCAACACCGCGCTCACTGCCGCAAAGCGCAGCAATTTCGGCCAGCTGATTTTGATCAGCCCGTTAACGGCGCAGGTCCCGAGTACGGCTAATACCATGGTGTACATGGCCGCCAAAAGCGTCCCGAAGCGGGCGCCAACCAGGTTGTCGGCCACCAGGAAGAAGCGATAGGTATCGGCGGGAATCTGCAGAAGATCCAGCAGAAAGGGTATGGCGACGGTAGGATCGCCAAAAAAACTGAACAGCCCGCTGGTGGCGAAAGTGAAGTATTTGGAAAGCGGCACGGCGGCGTTGGCGAACCAGCCGGCAAACAGCACAAAACTGAGGGTGAGGATCTTGCCCAGGTTCGGAAAACTGAAGGAAGTGGGAATGATGACATCCACCGTGGCGTCGGATCCCTCCGCGCCGGATTCCAGTTTTCTCAAAAGCTCTTTGCTTCTTTCCGCCAGCGCCGGCAGCACCACAAAGATGTTGCCGGTGGCAAAGGCGGTGATGAGCGCCGCCCGGGCCGGGCCGACCAGTTCTTTGTACTTGAAAGGCGTGAGGCTGGTTACCAGTGCCGGCAGTATCCAAAAGGTCAACAAGAGCGAGATCACCAGATACGCTAACATATAAACCTGCAAGCGCTCCAGTTCCGCAAAGCTCATGGTTCCGGTGGCGCTGGCAATGATGGCAAAAACGCCGATGGGCGCAAGTTTGATGAAGAAGTTGGTAATGCGGCCCAGCCCGTCGGCAAGGGTAGAAAAGGTTTGGAGAAGAACTTTTTTCTCCTTGATACCAATCAGCGCCGCGCCCAGGGCGAAACTAAATACCACCACTGCCGGGACCACATTATTGGAAAGCGAATAAAACGGATTGTAGGGAATGTAAAGCCCCAGAAAATCGAACGGCGGTCTTTGCTGGATCAGGCTGGTGCTGAAGAAAGAGGCCATTTGCCAGTTGGGAAAAGCCAGGGGCATCAACAGAACCAGCAGAAGCCCGATGGCCCAGAGAACCAGCAGCACCACTCCGCCCTTGCGACCCAGGGCAACGGCCTCCTGAAAGGAAAGGCCGCCGAGCCCGGTAATCAGAGAGACCATGATATAGGGGAGCACCGTCATCTGCATCAGCAGAATAAAGGCATCCCCGGCAATTTTCAGAAAAGCCACTTCTTCGCCAAAAA
>CAZFVV010000040.1:0-42931 GCA_964522165.1 uncultured Calditrichaceae bacterium | reverse complement strand
CGGCAATGATGCTGGTAGGAATGGAGCCGATGAGGTAGCTTAAAACAATCATTCCGATAAGGTAAATCATGGACTCTCCTCATAATTTTCTGTTGCATGTGGCGCGTGGCCATGGAAATCAATGATTGCCTCACTTTAGTAAGCCCCCCCGTGCGAGGTACGCCTGTGGCGCGTTCCATCGGTACTACCACCGTACCGCCACCTACTCCCTCACCCGGCCAATAGGATAAAATTGGTACGGAAACTGCCTTCCAAAATCCAGCAGCGCCTGCCGGTGCTGCGCCTCGATGATGAAAATGATCCCGATTCCCAAATTGAAGGTTTGCCGCATATCATCCACCGGCACGTTTCCGGTTTCCCGAATCAGTTTGAAAATTGGCGGAACCGGCCAGCTCTCCCAATCAATCTCCAGGGAAAGCCCTTTGGGCAGCAGGCGGTTGGTGTTTTTCACGATCCCCCCGCCGGTGACGTGGGAAATTCCCCGTGCCGGAAAGTTTGCCAGCACTTTGGAAATTACAGGGTGGTAATTGGGGTGGATTTTCAGCAGTTCATCGGCGAGGGTGCTATTCAGCGCCGGAATATGATCATTCACCCTGTATTCGGCGAAGAGAACCCGCCGGGCCAGGGAATACCCGTTGGTGTGCAGGCCGTTCCCGGATACACCAATCAGCGCGTCGCCGGGACGGATGGCGCGGCCGTCGATGATTTTCGATTTCTCCACCATTCCGACAATCGCGCCGCACATATCGTACTCGCCGGGCTGGTAAAGATCGGGCATCTCCGCGGTTTCTCCGCCGATGAGGGGAATGTTGGCGGCTTTGCAGGCGACTGTAATTCCGGTAATCACCGCTTCATAAATTTCCGGCTGCAAATGGCCGCTGGCGAAGTAATCCAAAAAGAACAACGGGGTTGCCCCGCATACCGCAACGTCGTTGATGCAGTGGTTCACCAAATCCTGCCCCACGGTATCGTGGCGGCCGGCTAAAATGGCCACTTTCAGCTTGGTTCCCACCCCGTCGGTAGAGGAGACCAGCACCGGTTCCTGAAAAGAGCGCCCGGAGAGATCGTAAAAACCGCCGAACAAACCCACTCCGGAGAGTACTTCCGGGGTGTAGGTGCGGGCGATGCGCTCCTTCAGGCGCTCCAGGGAGCGTTCCGCCTTCTCGATGTCCACCCCGGCGTCTTTGTAGGTTGTTTGCCTGCCCCTTTGGGGCTTCGCGTCATTCATGGTCATTTGTCGCCATTCGTGAAATTGGTGCAATTCGTGGTTGATACCGCCAATTGCGCAAGGTATGCTTCTCTTACTTCTTCAAAAAACCCCAGCACCTCCGCTTCTCGGTAGTCCGGGTAAGTCCACTCCTGGGGCCGGAAATGCCCTTTCTGGAATTTCAGGTGCAGGTCGGCAAATATACCGCTGTCCAGATAGATGCGATGGCTGAAATCTTTGGTGGTAGCCAGCACTAATTTCGCTACGCAAACATATCCGGGATCGATGTTGATCTGCCGCGTTCCTGCGCGTGAGAAGCCCTGTTCGAGTTCGTTGGCGGCTAATTTGATAGCCGGAAGCTGCTCCGCCGGAATCAAGTCCCGGAAGGAGACCATGCGTTTTTTCAGGTTGTCGCCCATTTCCGGCAGGTAATAATCGGTGTGGTGAAACGCATACCACTCCATCGCCCGGTCAATGGGCGAATAGAGCTTCGCTAATTTCTCCTGGCAGGCCGGCCATAACGCCAGGTCGGTAATCGTAATTGCGCTGATGAGCTTGACGGGGGGATAGGGTTTGATAAGTCCCATAAAAAGCCGTATTTTAGTGATTTTCTTTGAGCGGCAAACCTGGCGTATTGCCGGAAATACAAACCGCGCAATCCCGGGTCTTTCCGGAGGTTGCCTGGCTTTTACCAGGGCGCAGCACAATATGCAATTTGTGCTGCGCCCTTTATATCAAATCATCAGTCCCGGTACAGGGTCTCTATTTCTTCCCGGTAATTCTTCTCCACTATTTTCCGCTTAATTTTCAGCGAGGGGGTCAGCTCCCCGCTTTCGATGCTAAAAGGCTGATCTAACAAGATAAATTTTTTGATCTGCTCATACGAAGCGCATTGGGCATTAACGGCATCGACTTCGCTTTGAATCAGTTTCACGACTTCCGGGTTCCGGTACAGCTCCTTGAGCGATGGGTAGGCAATCCCCTTTCCCTGGGCGAATTTTCCCACAACCTCTCCATTGGGAACGATGATCGCGGCGCAGTATTTGCGCCGGTCGCCGATCACCAGCACCTGGTCGATATAGCGGGAAGTCGCCAGTAGGTTCTCCATCTTCTGGGGGGCCACGTTTTTGCCCCCCGCGGTAACGATGATGTTCTTCTTCCGGTCGGTAATCACCAACATGCCGTCTTCATCGATATGGCCGATATCGCCGGTGTATAACCACTTTTCACTGTCGATGGCTTCCCGGGTCTCTTCCGGCTTTTTATAATATCCCTGCATGACGTGAGGCCCGCGGGTCAAAATTTCGCCGTCTTCGGCGATTTTGACTTCCACATTATCCAATCTTGTCCCTACGGATCCGAATTTGAATTTTTCAAACCGGTTCAAGGTGATGATCGGAGAAGTTTCCGTAAGACCGTAACCTTCCAGGATCGTCAGCCCCGCGGCGGTAAAGAATTCGCCGATCTCCTTTGCCAGGGGCGCGCCGCCGGATGCGAAAAAGCGAATCCGCCCCCCTACCCGCTCTTTCAGCTTTGAAAAAACCAGCTTGTTGGCAATGGCGTACTTGATTTTCAATCCCCCGGGAAGGGGTTTATTCTTTTGCCGGTACTCCGTTACCACCCGCCCCACCCCGATGGCCCAGTGGAACAATTTGCGCTTGAGGGGCGAGCCTTCTTCCACAGAACCGACCACCCGGGCGTAGATCTTCTCGAACAGGCGCGGAACGCTGGTCATTACCGTGGGGCGCACTTCCTGCAGATTTTGGGGAACCGTTTCGATAGATTCCGCATAAGCAATCGCCGCGCCCTGGTGGTTGACAAAGAAATGCCCCGCCATGCGCTCGAACACGTGCGAAAGCGGCAGGAACGAGAGGAAAGTATCGTTTTCCGTGACCGGAATCGCCCGGGCGCTGGCTTCGATGTTGGAGAGAAAATTTCCGTGGGTGAGCATCACGCCTTTCGGTTCCCCGGTAGTGCCGGAAGTATAGATGAACGTTGCCAGATCGCTCCGGGTGAGGCCGGCGACAGACTTTTCGACCACCCCGGGATTCTCTTCCAAATACGCCTGCCCAATCTCATAGAAGCGCTCAAGCGGAATGGCGTTGGGGTGATTCACCCCGGCCGGATCGATCAACACATATTTTTCAACATTCGAAATGCCCTCTTCGATCTCCAATATCTTCCCGAACTGGATGAAGTTCGATACGACCACAATTTTGGCTTCGCAATCATTGATAATGTATTTCACGTCTTTGGAGAGCAGGGTGGCATAGATCGGAACCGAAATTGCCCCGAGAGATAAAATCGCGTAGTCGAAGAAAGCCCATTCCTTGCAGTTTTCCGAGAAGATTGCCACCCTATCCCCCTTTTTTACTCCCAGGGACATCAGTCCCCCCGCCAGACAAGTAACCGCGGCCTGAATTTCCTTGAATTTAAGGGATTGGTAGCCGCCCTCTTTTTTGTAGAGGATGCCGGTACGCTCTGGAAACTTTCGACAGGTTGTAAAAAACATTTCGGAAAGGTTTGAATAGTTCATGGTCTCCTCCGTAAGATTATGTTTGCGCATCATATTATGAAATTTCGCTGAATTAGTCAATAGCGCGGGAGTTCATTCAGGGGGCAGGAGCAGGGAACAGGGGCAGGAGCAGGGGCAAGTAGGCAGTAGGCAATTTAAACTCCTCCCCTGGTCTCTCCCTGCTCCCGCCCCCTGTCCCTGCCTGCTGCTTCGCTATTCCCGAAGCGCTGATACGATCCGCCACTCCCGCTCCGTTACCGGTTGAACCGACAGGCGGCTGCCCTTGCGAAGCAAAACCATATTTTCCAGTCCCGGGATTTCCTTCAACTGCGGCAGGGAGATGGGCGCGGAAAATTCCCGCTGGTATTGAATATCCACGGTTTCCCAGCGAGGGTTTTCCGGGGTGCTCTGGGGATCGAAATAAGGAGAGGAGGGATCGAACTGGGTAGGGTCGGGATAAGCGCCACGCACCACTCTGGCAATCCCGATAATCGCCAGGGGATTCGTCTGGCTGTGATAGAAGAAAACCAGGTCGCCCACTTGCATTTCGCGCATATAATTCCGCGCCTGGTAATTCCGCACCCCCTCCCACGGGGTGGTTTGGCCGGGGGCGGCCTTCAAGTCTTCCCAGGAAAACTCGGAAGGCTCGGTTTTCACTAACCAGTATTTCATTATCGGGGGTCGAACTCCTTATAGTCTCCAGCTTGCACGGTTTCGATCAACTGGCTAATTGCCTGAACATGCGGCCGGATGCGCGGCCATGACGTAGAAAGCACAACAAGGATGGCCAATCTTCTCCCAGGCAAATTCTGCTGGTACTTGAGATTCTGATCCGTGCTCCCAAACAGTTCGTATCCTGCTTCTTCTGCAACTTTAAGCAATTGGCTATTTTGAAGGTTTGCCCACCCCTGTTCATAGACAGTGTCAACCGTGTGATTCACAAAGTGCGCACGCAATGGAACAGGAGTGCCCTGGTCAAACAGTATCTTCATCAAGTTATTCCAGCACTCAGAGACTCCAGTTCATAATTAAGGACTGCTTCGGCCTGGTCTCGCCCGACGCCTGGAAACCAGAGCAAGAAGTCTTCAATCGAAGCGCCATCCCGGAGGTTTTCAAATAAAGCGTGAACGGGCACCCGGGTACCCTGAAACACCCAGATCCCTCCCACTTTTCCCGGTATTTGTTCAACCGCGGGGCAGGTATTCCAATCACGCGGATCATTAACGATATCCTGATCATTTTTTTTGTAGTGTTGTTTCATCTTTGCATACCTCCGTGCTTCTTCATTCGGGCTCTAAGCCTCACAATATAACTGGTCTCAGGCGAAGCCAACTCGGCTATCCGGTACAAAAACTGCTCAACGCCCCTTGGGCACTTCCACAAATGCCACCCGGCTATCGTCCTCCCCGGGAAGACGGCTGTCTTTCAATTTCAAGCGCAGGTATTGTCCCGGTTTCGCCTGGCGGATCGCCTGCTCGAATTCGGCGATACTGGCCAGGGGTTTATTGTTAATGCTGAGTATGATCGATTGGGAGAAAACTCCGGCGCTTTCCGCCGGGCTTCCCGGGGCTACTTTTTCGACCAGCAGCCCGTTTTCGAGGGAGAGGCGCTCTTTTTCTTCCCCGGTGAGGTCCCGCACGCCAATCCCTAAGTTTTCAAATTTCTCTTCTACGGCGCCGTTCTTCTGCGCTACCGGTTCCTCGTCTTCCGGAGCTTCCGCCAGGGTCACCGCCACATCCAGGGCGCGGCGCTCCCGCCAGATCGTCACCCGCACCGTCTCGCCGGGATAGTGCCGGGCGATTTTAGTTTGCAAATCGTTCACCGAAACCACCTCTTCCCCCTCTACTTTCAGCACCACGTCTCCCTGGCGCATGCCTACTACCCCCGCCGGGGAACCGGGGGTAACTCCCTGGATGAGGGCGCCGCCGGGCCGCGCCAGCCCCACCGCCCGGGCCACGTTGTCGGTAACCGGCTCGATAACCACTCCTAAGATGGCGCGCCGCACCCGCCCGAATTTCAAGAGATCGCTAACCACTTTGCGGGCCAGGTTAACCGGGATGGCGAACCCGTAGCCCTGGTAGTAACCGTTGCGGGTGGCGATAGCGGTATTCAAGCCGATCACTTCTCCCTTTAAATTCACCAGCGCCCCGCCGCTGTTGCCGGGGTTGATCACCGCGTCGGTCTGGATGAAATGCTCGATGCGGTAGCGATATTTCGGATCGATGATATTGATATTCCGGCCCAGCGCGCTGATGATCCCCGCTGTTACCGTGGAAGTAAAATTCAGCGGATTCCCCACCGCCATCACCCACTCACCGATCTGCACGCTGTCGGAATTTCCCATCAAGGCTACCGGAAGGTTCTGCGCCTTCACTTTTAGCAGCGCCACGTCTGTAGTCGGGTCTCCGCCAATCAATTCCGCGTCGAATTCCCGTTTATCGTACAGGGTAATTTGCAGCCGCTCCGATTCTTCCACCACGTGATAATTGCTCATAATATACCCGTCGTCGCTGATGATAATGCCGGAGCCGGAGCCGGGCTGGATGATTTCATCGTCTTTCTCTCCTTCATTTTCTTTCTCCCCGTCTTTTTTGGGGGGGAAAAAATGCGGGAAGAAATCGATAGCCGGATGGCGGAACCGCCGGGAGCTGCGGATCGATACCACCGCGGGAAGGATTTGCCGGGCGGCGTTCACGAAAATGGCATTGGGATTATCAGAAAACGGGATTTTTCCGGAGATGGAGGGAGTTTGCGGATAGGGCTGCACTTCCGTGGCGGTTCGCCAGGAGATGGTATCCCCGGGGGAAGGAGCGTTATCGGATTTCCGGGTATCGGGATCGGGGGGTGATTCCGGCTCCCGGGCCTCCGGCGCCGGGGCTTCCGGCTTCTCCGGCTGGGGGGAAATTTGCTGCGTCAGCGGGGAGGGGGCATTTTGCGATTTCGATCCCAGGGTCAGCATCCACACCATTACCACCACGACGAGGACGCCGCTCAAAATTACTCCGATTTTTTTCATCTCTTCCATAGTTGATTCCGGCTATGATTAACGGCCATCTGTTCCCAATTTAAGTTATGAGGCTTTATGATTATTATTCAGCCGCCAATTTAGTGCCGGAGCGAAGTAAAACATAATTAAAATTTCTTTAATCTTTTGTTTTTTCTTTGATTTTTTGGCTTTGCATGTGCTGGCTTGCTTGCATAATTTCTTTCGCTGATCAATACCGGCTCGCCCCTCTTCCGAAGGAACCGCTCTCACGGCGAGGATACCGGATTGCAAATGCAGACAGCGCGTTGAAATCGAAGCGCAACCGAAGTGCAAGCGGGTTTCCAAACAAACAGAACCGACCTTTTAAGAGACTGATAAGAACATGAAACATCCTCTCATTTTAGCAGGGATACTCAGCATGGCATTGCTGGCAACCATTCTCGCGGAAAACCGGGGGAACGCAGCCGCTCCCGCGGATGCCCCGGCCATCCGGGTGGCGACCTTCAACGTGGAAGATATTCGCACGGAAGATCTGAAAAATCCCGGCCACCCGCGCTTGAAACGCATCGCCGAAATCATCCAGCGCCTCCGCCCGGATATCATTCTGATCAACGAAATCGCCTACGACCAACCCGGCGCGCCCGGGGTGGCGGAGGGCGATCCCCCGGGATTAAACGGCCGGCGCCTGGCGGATAATTTCCTGGGCGTGGCGCAATCGCCGGGCCTGCAACCACTGCGCTTCCGCGTTTTCATGGCCCCTTCCAACACCGGCGTCTCCAGCGGCTTCGATCTCAATAATAACCGCGATACTACCCGCGCCTTTCCCCCGCCTCCCGGCTCGGAGCCGGACGGCAGCCCCGGGAAACAAACCCCGCAGGGGTGGGCATACGGCGACGATTCCTGGGGCTTCGGCACCTTTCCCGGGCAATACGGCATGGGCCTGCTGGTGAGCGAGCGCTTTGAAATTCTGCACTCGCAAGTGCGCACTTTTCAAAAATTTCCCTGGCGCGCCATGCCCGGGGCCCTCCTGCCGGCCGATCCGCAAACCGGCGCGCCCTGGTACTCCCCGGAGGAGATCACCCAATTTCCCCTTAGCTCCAAAAGCCACTGGGACGTGCCGGTGAAGCTCCCCCACGGCGCGGTTTTGCACCTGCTGTGCAGCCATCCCACTCCCCCGGCTTTCGACGGCGCGGAGCAGCGCAATAAACGCCGCAATCACGATGAAATCCGCTTCTGGGCCGACTACCTGAACGGGGCGGAGTACATCGTTGACGACGCCGGAACCTCCGGCGGCCTGGAGCCGGGGGCGGCATTCGTCATTTTAGGCGATCTGAACGCCGATCCCGATGAGGGAAACTCTATAAACAATCCCATCAAACGTTTTCTGCTCAGCCATCCCCGCGTCAACGGTGAATTTGTGCCCCGCGCGCCCGCGGCGGATGAGAAATTAGATATCGACGATACCGCCGCCTGGGAGCTGCGGGTCGATTATGTGCTGCCCTCCCGGGGTTTGGAGGTGGTCTCCGGGGGAATCTGGCGTCAGCAGGAAACTCCGCCCGGGGCAACCCCGGTGAGCGATCACTTCCCGGTTTGGATCGATATCGCCGTTCCCGCACGTTGAATTTCGAGCGGTAACGGGTAATTTTTCTATAAAATATCCTCATTCATCCAAAACGGAGGAATAGTCATGAAACGATGGTTATGGTTTGGCATGCTGGTTTTATTCCTGGCCGCGCCGTTATTCGGCCAGGGCCGGCGGATCGTGTTATTGGAAGAGGCGACCAACGCCAGTTGCGCCCCCTGCGCGGCGAATAATCCCAACTTACAAGCCTTTTTTTCTACCCATTTCGGGGGAGTGGTTTCGGTTCGCTACCATGCCTGGTGGCCGGGCTACGATCCCATGTATCAATTGAACACCGGCGACAATACCGCCCGGATCAACTATTACGGCATCAGCGGCGTGCCCAACTATATGCTCGACGGGGTGAATTACGGGGTGCCCGGCGACCCAGCTTTTATGGCGGTGCAGATGCGCAATAATATGGCGCAGATGTCCCCGGTCAAAATCGAGGTATCGGCCAATATCAACACCGGCGAGGTGGTGGCGGACATAAAATTGATCGCCCTGGAAAACGTTACCCAGGCGAATTTATGGCTGCGCACCGCGGTCATCGAGCGGTTTGTGGTTTACGCCAACCCTCCCGGCAGCAACGGGGAAAGAGATTTCCCGGACGTGCTGCGCAAACTGCTCCCCGATCCCGCCGGCATGGCAGTTTCCGTCCTGAATGCCGGTGATACCCTCAGCTATCAATTGACCACCCCGGTCAACCCGGCCTGGAACTGGTCCGACCTGGCGGTGGTCTCCTGGCTGCAATCCGACGCTACCCAAGAGGTTCTCCAGGCGAACATCAGCCTGCCTACTTTCATTGTGGAAACTGCCGATCCCCTGGCTGATCTCCTGGATCCCAACCAGGCGGTAACGAAATCCCTGCATATTTTCAATGACAACCCTCAACCGGTGAATCTCAATATCACCGCAAACGCGCTGCAAATCTCCCCGGGATGGTCCTACAGCCTGCTGCACAATGGCGCGGCGGTGGATTCGATTGCCGTTGCCCTGGCGCCCGGCGAAACCCTCGATTTCGAGCTGGAAGTGCTGGCGGGGCCGGAGGATGGATCGATCAAGCTGAGCGTATTGGCAAAAAACCAGGATGATCCCTACGGGTACGGCTACGCGCTCGATTACTTCGGATTGATCCTCTCCGGGGAGGTGCTTTTTGTGGATGACGACGGCGGGGAGAATTACGAGAACCAGTATTACGCGGCGTTCGACAGCGCCGGGATCGCTTATACCAGCGTCGAACAATCCGCCCTAGCGCTGTTAGCATACGCCATTCCCGCCGGGCAGTTTGCCGCGGTGGTATGGAACGTTTCCTGGGGATTTCCGGCGCTCACGCAAGAGGACGTGGCCTTTTTGAGCGCGTACCTGGATAGCGGGGGCAATCTTTTCATTGCCGGGCAGGACATCGGCTGGGACATTTTCGACCCCGGCGGCAGCAGCAATTTCCCCGCGGCGCAGAGTTTTTACCACACCTATTTAGACGCCAACTACCTCAGCGACAACGCCGCGGTGTACAGCATGCAGGGTATTCCCGGCGATCCGATCACCGACGGGCTGTCTTTCAATATCACCACGGTTTATTCCCGCTACCCGGAGCAGATTTCCAGTTTTTCCGGCAACGGCGTCTTGATCCTGAAATATACCAATTCCAGCAAATACGGCGCGATCCGCTATGACAGCGGAAATTATAAAACCGTGTACTCAGGCGTCGGGCTGGAGCAAATGTCCGATCCGCATGCTCGCATCGCCATCGTCGGCCGCGCCCTGAACTGGTTCGGCGTTACCGGGGTTGGCATCGATCCCGAACCGGCGGGGGGTCCGCAGGAACTGTTCCTGGCGCAAAACTATCCCAATCCCTTCAACCCCTCTACCGCCATTCGTTTCGGGCTGCCCCAAAGCGGCAGGGTTCTGCTTACGATTTATAATATTCTGGGTGAAAAAGTGGCCGAATTGCTGAATGAAACGCTTCCCGCGGGGCAATACACCTACACCTGGGATGGCCGGAACCGCTACGGCCGCCCGGTCGCCTCGGGCGTATATTTCTACCGTTTAGAAAACGAAGGGAAAATATTTCAGAAGAAAATGTTGTTGGTGCGATGAGCGGGGGGCGTTACGGCGGTGAAATGCAGCAAAAAGTGAAACGTGATGCGTGAAACGTGAAAAGTAGTATCACGCTTCACGTTTCACGCATAATTTTATAGCGCCAGCTCCATGCCTTCAACCGCGAGCAGCGTCTGCGCAAACCGCTCCCGGGCTTTTTTCTCGATGCTGCGGAGTTTTTCATCATCGTAACGGGGATCGTGGTGAACCAGCACCAGTTTCTTCACTTCCGCTTTTTCCGCTACTTCGCAGGCCATCTCGTAAGTGCTGTGCCCGAATCCCTGCATCATTCCATATTCCCCTGGATGGTACTGGGCGTCGTGTAACAGAATATCCGCGCCTTTGGCAAATTTGATTAAACGCTGGTCTCCTCCCACAAACCCCTCGGTATCCGTGGCAATTACCAGGATTGCGCCGGCGGCGGTTTCGAAGCGGTAGAAAAAGGAGCCGCCCTTGGGGTGGGTGTAATTCCTCATGGAGGTAATCCGGGAGAGCCAGCCCGGCTCGATCTTTTCGATCAGCGGGCGCAGCTCGAAGCGGTCTTTATAGAAATAGATGGCTTTGTTCTCTGCCATTTCGTGAAAATTTGCCCGGAAGGGCAAATCTTCAATCCCCACCGGGAAAAACGGCGGATGCATGAAGGTGCGCACCGCCTCCTCCAGCTGGTAATCCAAAATCTGTGGCCCGATAAAGTGGACGTTAGATTTGGGAAAATACAGCGGGGCAAAAAAAGGCAGCCCCGCCAGGTGATCGATGTGCATGTGGGTAAAGAGAAGACAGATAGGCCATTCCGCCCGGTCGGCGCGTTCCCGCTGGAGCTCTTTGATCAGCTCCCCGCCGCAGTTGATAATCCCGGAGCCGGCATCGACGATGAGAATCTGCTCGCCCAGGTCAACCCGGAAGCAGGTGGTATTCACTCCGAAGGAAGTGCCATGATTGCTGGTGGATGAGTAGCTCCCCCTCGCCCCGTAAATTCGTACTCGCAACGCTGGTTTCGACATTCCTGTTCCTTTTCGCAATCCTTTAGCAATTGAGAAGTGAGAAAGAAAAAGTAATTTCATCCCTACCTCTCACTTGTCACTTCTCACTTCATACTTCTTATTTCTCACTGTTTACCTTGCAAAATCTATTGGCGAGATTCTAATTTCTTGATGTCATCCCTGAGTTTGGCTGCTCGTTCATAGTCTTCTTTATCGACCGCTTCCTGCAATTCCCGTCTCAGGTGCTCCAGCCGGTCGTGGCTGGGATCGATACGCCGTTCCTCCACGTCTTGAAATTCGTCGGCGCTGTAAGCGCCCTTACGCATCACGTCTTCTTCTACAAAGATTTGAATACCCTGCCGCACCGCCAGGGCCAGGGCGTCGCTGGGCCGGGCGTCGATTTCGAGTAATTCCGACCTGCGCCGAAGTTGTATAATCGCATAATAGGTATTATTCCTTAAATCCGAAATAATGATGCGTTCGATCTGCGCCTCCAGGTTTTCCAACATATTCAGTACCAGGTCGTGGGTAATAGGTCGCGGAGGCGTGATGTTCTCCAGTCCCAGCGCGATGGATTGCGCTTCGTATTCGCCAATAATGATCGGAAGGGTTCGATCGCCGTCCAATTCTTTTAAAATCACCCCGCTGGCCTGGGACTGCGTCAAAAACAACCCGTTAATTTTTACTTCGATCATTTGCACCTCAAATCAAATTGACTGTGGTTTTATTTTATCGAATGATTGCCTCTTGATATTCCCATCGATGATTTTGGCCGCACACCATTTAGCTTTTTACAATAACACCGATGCGCCAATTTAAATATGATCCAAATCAATTTCAACGCGATAATCTAATACCTGCGGGTTGAAATCAAAAGGGTTAATCGGAAATTTTTGGGAGGGGTCTCACCAGTGGGGAATGCCGCTGCCCGCTAACTTCCCAGCACTTCTTCATACAGTTGGATATATTGCGGGATGATAGAATCGGCGTGGAAATTTTCTAACGCCCGCTTTCGGGCTTGCTGCGAAAGGGCCTCTTTCAATGAAGGATTACTCAAAATTTGCAGCACCTGGCTGCTCATCTGCTCCACGTCGCCCACGGGCGCCAGAAAGCCGGTCTCCCCGTGGATGTTCAACTCCGGCAAACCCCCGGCGTTGCTGCTGATGCAGGGTAATCTGCAGGCCATCGCTTCCAATGCCGCCAGCCCGAAGCTCTCGGTCTGGCTGGGCATCAGGAAAATATCCCCCAGGGAGAGGAAAACATAAACTTCTTCCTGCTTGCCCAGAAAAATGACGCTTTTTTCGATTCCCAGGTCGCGCACGGTTTTTTCCGCAAGAGAGCGCTCCGGCCCATCGCCGATCAATACTAAGCGAACCGGCATTCGTTCCAATACCCGCCGGGTAATCTGGACGGTATCCAAAACGCGCTTTACGGGGCGGAAATTGGAGAGGTGTATCAGGATCGGCTCCCCGTTCGGGGCATATTTGCTTCGTAACTGCCGGCAAATATTCTGCTGGTCGCGCTCTTCTTTTATAAAATTGTAGATTACCCGGATGGGAACGCTGGGATTGAAGGTTTTGATGGTTTCGTTTTTCAAAAACTCGGAGACCGTGGTAACCGCGTCGCTGCGGTTTATTCCGTAGCGGGTGATGCGCATGAAGGAAGGATCGGCGCCCACCAGGGTAATGTCGGTGCCGTGCAGGGTGGTAATGATTTTTAAGCGGTGCTGGTCGCGAATCATTTCCCGGGCCAGGTAGGCCGAGACGGCATGGGGAATGGCGTAGTGGGCGTGAATCAAGTCTAACTTTTCATGGATGGCGATGTCGGCCATTTTGGTCGCCAGGGAGAGGGAGTACGGGGGATATTCGAATAAGGGATACTCAGGAACTTTGACTTCGTGGAAAAGGATATTGGGGTCGAATGAATCATTCAAGCGGTGAGGCAGGGCGTATGCGATAAAATGAACTTCGTGCCCCCGCTGGGCCAGGCTCTTTCCCAGTTCGGTGGCCACAATGCCGCTGCCGCCATAGGTCGGATAACAAGAAATGCCTATTTTCATAAACTATCAACGGTTTCATGAATCTCTGCCACGTCAACCACTTTATTTCTACCGGTTCTCTTAGCGTGGTACAAGGCTTTATCGGCGTGCAGGATCAATTCCTCTTCGGTGAGGGCGTCTTCCGGGAAGGTGGCTATGCCGATGCTGATGGTCAATTTGCCGCCGGGTTGAATTTCCTGCCGGAAAAAAGCGGTATTCTCCACTTTGACGCGGATACGCTCTGCCAGGGTGTGCGCCCCGATTTTTTCCGTCCCGGGCAGGATGACGGCGAATTCCTCTCCCCCGTAGCGGGCCACCACGTCGTTGTCGCGCACGGATTTTTTCAAAATCGCACTCACCTTTCGCAGCACTTCGTCGCCGGCGGGATGCCCCAGGGTGTCATTATAATTTTTGAAGTAATCCACGTCTAAAATCAGCAGGGAGACCGGGGTGTTTTCCCGCCGGGTACGGGCAAACTCTTCCTTGATCCTCATACGGAAGAAGCGGTAGTTATGCAGGCCGGTCATTCCGTCGGTGTAGGAAAGCGCCTTGATCTGCTCAAAAGTCCGGGCGTTGTTCACCGCCACCGCCAGCATGTTCGATAGAATTCCGAGCGCTTCCAGGCTATCTTCTGCATATTCTTCGTCTTTGGCATTAGGGCCCAGGCACAGCATCCCGATAATATCATCCTCCCGGAACAAGGGGCTGATCACTTCCAGCTCCAGGGATTTCATTACCGGAATGATTTCCTGAAATTCCCCTCCTACTTCTCGAATCTTAAACACTTTCTTTGCCAATTCCAAATAGTGAAATAACTTGTCATGGCGGTAGAGGCGGAATTTCCGCAGGGCGTCGTTGTGATACCCTTTGTATTCCACCACCTCGAAAATATCGCTGTCATCCTTATTTATCAACAACAATACCGCGCTGCGGGCAGAAAATGTTACCAGGATGTTGCTCAGCGACTGGCTGACTAGGCTCTGGAATTGCAACTGGCTCATCACCCGGTAACTCATATCGAACAGGCGGTGAAAATCATACAGTTTTTTCTGGAGTTGCTTGTTGGTTTGCACCAGCACGTGGTTTAAGCGGTTGATCTGCTGGTTGGCTTCGTTCAACTCTTCGGTTTTATGCACCAGGCGGTCTTGCAGCTTTTTCAAGCGCAGCATGTTGTTGATCCGAGCCATCAGCTCATCGAACTCGAAGGGTTTGGTAATATAATCGTCCGCCCCCGCTTCCAGCGCGATGACCATGTCTCGGGTCTCTTTTTTAGCGGTCAACATAATGATGGGCAGGTAGGAGACCAGCTCCAGGTTGCGAACCCGCCGGGTCGCGCTGATTCCGTCCAGCTCCGGCATCATCAGGTCCAACAGCACCAGGTCCGGCTGGAACGCCTGAATGTGCTCTACAATTTGCTGACTGTTCAAACAACTATCGACCACGTAGCTGTGTTTTTTCAAATAGGCCGATAGCAGCTTATGCACCGGCAATTCATCGTCCACGATCAGAATTTTATAGGGCTGAATAAGAGTATTTTCATTCATCTCCGTCACCATAATCCCTCAGGTAAGGTTTTTGCGGGGCGCGCAGAGCGCATAGAGCAGAGTGCATGGCGCAAAGGGTATAATTGTACTTTACTCTGTGCGCTATGCCACATGCACTATGCTCTATGCGCTTTGTCAAATTCTCCTTTATATGCGGAGACGAATGTAGTAAATTTTACGCCATTAAAATTGATTAAAGCGGAAATAATTAACAGGAAAAATTAAATTTATGAGCTTTAGAGCGATTTTTGGACTGGTAATATCGGTTTTTTGGGTATTTTTTTTAATACTGGCAGGCTGTAAAGACAGCAACTCCTCAAATGAAGAGGACCAGGATATTTACCCGGACAGCCTATTGAGCTATTCCCGGCACATCCGCCCCATTTTTTTGCAGGATTGCGCCATGCCGGGAGGCTGCCATCACAGTTCGGTGCGCCAGGGCGGATTAGACCTGGAGACCGATCCCCCGAACTTCCAGGGCGATCACGGGCCGGTGGTCACTCCGTATTTCTCTACCCAGAGCCGGCTGTTCCTGTTGCTCTTTAATGAGGAGCCCGGCGTCTCCCGGCGCATGCCCCCGCCGGATTACAGTACTTATTTATCCGATCCGAAGATCAAGGCCATCGGCACCTGGATCGATGAAGGGGCCAATCCCAGCAATTGAAAGGAACTCTCGCTTGGCACAGAAAATAGAACCGCGCATTTTCAAGGGCGCCCGCGACTTTCTCCCGCCCCAGATGGTGAGACGAAATTACGTTATCAATATCATCAAAACCGTGTTCGAGAAGTACGGCTTCGAACCCCTGGAAACCCCAACAATCGAGTTGTGGGAAACTCTTTCGGGAAAATACGGCGAAGAGGGCGACCGCCTTACCTACCGTTTTACGGACCGGGGCGACCGGGAAGTAGGTCTGCGCTATGATCTGACCGTTCCCCTCTCCCGGGTAGTAGCGATGTACCCGCAAATCCCCAAACCTTTCAAACGTTACCAGATCCAGCCGGTGTGGCGGGCGGATAAACCCCAGAAAGGGCGCTTCCGGGAATTCTACCAGTGCGACGTGGACATCGTCGGCAGCGCTTCCATGCTCGCCGATGCGGAAATCATCGCCATCATTTACGAAATTTTGAAAATTCTGCGCTTCGAGGAGTTCGCCATCCGCATCAACAGCCGCAAGGTGCTCTCCGGAATGGTGGAAGTTTCCGGCGCGGGCATGGAAAAGGAATTCGACGTCTATCGCGCCATCGACAAGCTCGACAAGATCGGGTTCGAAGGGGTCGCCGAAGAGCTGCGGAAGTTAGCCATCCCGGAAGAGGCGGTGGGCAAGCTGCTGGACATTCTCAAAATCGAAGGAACCCCCGCGCAGCGCCTGGACACCGCCGCCGGGCTGCTGGCCGGAAGCGCCGCCGGGCAACAGGGCGTTGCCGAGCTAACCGCGCTCTTTCAATACCTCTCCCGCTACGAAATCCCCGGTTCCTGTTATGCGTTCGATATTTGCCTGGCCCGGGGACTGGATTATTACACCGGCCCGATTTACGAAACCGTGGTGGAGAAGCCGCGCATCGGCAGCATTACCGGGGGCGGGCGCTACGATAATTTGATCGGGCTGTTCTCCGGGCAAAGCCAGCCCGCTACCGGCAGTTCCGTGGGGCTGGAGCGCATCATCACCGTCATGGAAGAACTTGAGATGTTCCCGCCCCAGTTGAACACCTCCACCGGGGTGCTGGTAACGGTGTTCAACGAAGAGCTCCTCCCCTACTCCATTCAGATTGCCGGGAAACTGCGCCAGGCCGGGATCAACACCGATTTGTACACCGGGGCCTCCAAACTGCGGGGGCAATTCGGCCTGGCCAACGATAAAAATATACCCCTGGTGGCGGTGGCCGGCCCGGATGAGCAGGCGCAAGGGAGCGTGAACGTCAAAAACATGGCCAGCGGCGAGCAGCAAACCGTTCCCCTGGAGGCCCTGGTTGAATATATCCGTTCGATATTGTCCGGCGATTAGCGATTTTGATTGGCGATGATGGAATCCAGCTTCAAAAAATATTTTACCCCCGCGGAGGCCGCCCATACCCTGCCGCTGGTGAAAAGCATCGTGGCGGACATTCTCGATTTGGGCTACCAAATCCACTCCCTGTCCACCATGTTAGGGCAGGAAGCGCAGGCGCATCCCCAGGTGCAGGGCATGGTGTATCAATTGCGGGAATATTTTGCCGAGCTGGAAGAGATCGGCTGTTTTTACAAGGACTGGGGATTTTCGATCGGGTTGGTGGATTTTCCGGCGATCATCGAGGGGAAAGAAGTATTCCTGTGCTGGCGCAGCGATGAACAGAAAATCCGTTACTACCACGAGATAGACGCCGGCTACGCCGGGCGGAGGCCGATTCCGGAAGAATATTTTGCGGAATAGCTGTTTGATTTGCGGTTCCGAACCCTGCGTTGTGAGTTTTGAGAGGGTACATCTGATAAAATAAATTGCTTGAATCCTTTTTCGGGGCATGAGTACCTTCCTTTCAAAACCGAAAGGGGGTACTCATGCAAACTTACATTTTGATGACCAAGCTGTCGCCGGAACTGGCCCGGCAGACCAAACAGCGCGCGGAAATCGGGCGGGAGTGGCTGGAGCAGGTGAAAAAGAAATGCCCGGAGGTGCGCTTTCTCGACCATTATGCCCTCCTGGGTCCCTACGATTTCTTGGACATTTACGAAGCGCCGGACGCGGAAACCGCCGCCAAAGTCTCCATGATCAGCCTGGCCAATGGGGCGCTGCAAGCGGAGAGTTGGACCGCCATTCCCTACAAGCGATTTTTGGAACTGGCGAAGGAGATTTGAGGGGGGCGTATTGCGTTTGCGCAAGTAGATTGTATAAGCTGCAGGAAAGCCAAAGATTCGATTCTTCATCACTCCCTTCCCGGCTGCGAGGTATAATGTGCTCAATTTCCAGTTTGCCCAGCACATACTCCTGCAGGCTGAGGCAATAACCACAGCGGTTGCCAGCAGCTTGCCGTACTCGCCGGATTCGAGAAGCAGGTAGTTTAGGCGAGCTCATGGTTGAAGGGGCTTGCGCAGCCTCCGCTGAACCGCCACCCGCAGCGCCTGCGCTTTAAGAAGCAAACCGCGCTCATTGAGATACATCAAGTCCTCCAACTCGCGCTGCTCTTCGGCGTCAAGTGTTTCCTCCCGGCTTCGGATTAGCAAGTCACTCAACCGAGCTTCTTGTTTCGGGGTAAGCTTAAGTTCTGTTTCACGCTTCACGCGCCAACTCGTTCTTCAGAAACGCCGCAAATTCCCGCACCTGCTCCTCCGTGGTATCGAAGGCGGTCATCCAGCGGACTTCTGAAGTTTGCTGGTTCCAGACGTAGAAAAAGTAACGCTGCTGCAAGAGCGGGATAATCTCCCGGGGAAGAATCGCGAACACCGCGTTGGCCTGCACCGGTTGGGTGAGCTTGATTTGCGGGATTTGCGAAACCTCTTCAGCCAGCAGGCACGCCATTTCATTGGCGTGGCGGGCGTTTTTCAACCACAAATCATTGCTCAGCAGGGCGAGAAACTGCGCCGCGATATAGCGCATCTTGGAAGCGAGCTGCATCCCCTGCTTGCGGATGAAAGGAAATTTCTGCGCCAGCGCAGCATCGAAAAAAATAACCGCTTCCCCGTACATCATCCCGTTTTTCGCCCCGCCGAAGGAGAGCACGTCCACCCCGGCGTTTTGGGTAAATTCCACGAAAGGCAAATCCAGCGCCGCGGCGGCGTTGCAGATGCGCGCCCCGTCTAAGTGCAGAAACAATCCTTCGCGATGGGCAAACTCCGCCAGCGCCCGGATTTCTTCCGCGGTATAAAGGGTTCCCAGTTCCGTGGTCTGGCTGATAGAAATCGCTTTCGGCTGCACGTGGTGGGGATCGCCGCGGCGGGCCAGCAGGGGGCGAATCGCTTCCACGGTCAATTTGCCCTCCGGGGTGGGCAGGGCCAGCAGTTTGCAGCCGCCGAAGCGCTCCGGGGCGCCGCATTCATCCACGTTGATGTGGGCGGTTTCGGCGCAAATCACCGCATGGAAAGGTTGTAGCAGGCTCGCCAAACTCAACACATTCGCCCCGGTGCCGCCAAAGACGAAGAAAACTTCGATATCTTCCCCGAAAAACTCTCGAAACAGCGCGATAGCCCTTTCGGTGTAAGAATCGTCCCCGTAGGCGGGCGCGTGGCCGCGGTTGGCCGCTATGATTGCGGCCATGATCTGCGGGTGCACCCCGGAGGTATTATCGCTGGCAAATGTGTAGAGCGGTAACATGGCATTCCATCCGGTGATAGTTGGCAGTTGGCAAAATTGCCCGTTCCAAAACCGGGAGGGGCTGAACTGCCTCTATCTGCCAGCCCTCGGCGCCCCAACTCGTGGGGCGTGTTTCTTGCGGCGGGCAACTTCAACGTGGCTGATCGCGGTGACCGGGCAAATCTCCTCGCAGGCCAGGCAGGCAATACCGCAGGGTTCATCCACCGCGATGGTGTCGAAGGCGCTCACGAAACCGGCGTCCTGCGGGCAGACCGCGATGCAGGCCGCGCATCTGATGCAGGCGTTCCAATCTATGTGAAATATAACCGGGGTTCGTTTCGACATATCGCCGTTTTTTGTGAAAATTAACGGTTCCGTAGGGGCGAATCGCGATTCGCCCCTACACCTTCCGGAACTCCGACTGCGGGCTGAAGTATTGCGCCAGGGTCTGGTAGAGCATCCGGTCGCGCTCCCCTACCGGTTGGCGGAAAATTTCCCGCTTCAGGCGATACAGCTTCCACATCGCTTCGCCCAATTCCTTCATCCAGCGGCGCTGGTATTCGGCTAAGTTTTCCGCGTCAGGCGGCTGCCCGGTGGGCAGAAAATCGCCCAGGAAATTCCCGGCGATTTGCCCGCAGCGCAGGGCGGTATGAATTCCCCCGCCGGTAATGGGATTGACGTGCCGAGCGGCGTCGCCCACCAGGATGACGTTGTCGGCGTATTGCTGTTTCAAGGGCGCGGCTAAAGGCACACCCCCGCCCTGCACTTCCAACACCCGGGCATCTTTGAGACGTTCCGCCAGGAAGGAATGACGGATAAAATGGTCCAGGTGCCAGCGGGCGTCTTTGCCGGTGAGGGTGCGGGCCACGCCCAGTCCGACCTCCGCGTATCCATGTCCTTTGGGAAAAATCCAGGCGTAGCCGCCGGGGGCCCACTCGTGGCCGGCAATGATTTCCAGCAAACCCTCCGTATCCACCCGGTCCATTACCAGTTGCAGGCAGGAGGCCAGCTCCGCCAGCTTGATGTGGGTGCGCAGCCCGGCCCACTTGCCCACCCGCGATTGCAGCCCGTCGGCTCCCACGATGACCCGGGTACCCACCGTGATCTCCTGCCCGAATTTCTTCAGCAACACCTTCGCGGTTCCGTCGCCGTTGGTATGGTAACCCAGGGCCTCGGTTTTCAGCCACACCTCCACGCCGGCTCTTTCCGCCAGGGTCATCAAATAACGGTCGAAGCGCCGGCGGTCCACCACGTAACCTAACGGCGAAGTGTTATATTCCCCGGGCTTCAATGCGCGATAATCCAGGGTTTCCGATGCGCCGTTTGCGTCATAGACTTTGAATCCGTAAATCGGGGTGGCAACATACTCGTCATCGGGTTGAACGCCGGTATCGCCGAGGGCGTGGGCGCTTACCGCCCCGGAACACTGGATGGGCGCGCCTAATTCCTGCTTTTTATCGACTAAGAGTACCCGCAAACCTCGCTCTGCGGCAATCCGCGCCGTCGTTGCCCCGGCGGGGCCGGAACCGATTACAATGACATCGAAATCTATTTTAAGAGGCATGGTTTTCTCTCTCGGTTCAATCTCTAACGGAGTGTAAAACTTCAGTTTTGCACGCCGATTTCTACGCCGCCAGACAGGCGAGGGGAAAAAATATATACTCGGAAAAAAACAGCACCCAAATAAACAGGTAATAGCGGGCAATGGAAGCCCGGTTGCCCGGGGTGGCCCGCAAACTCACCAGCCACATCAGGCCCAACAGGCCGGTATGCGTTCCGGCCAATACCGCTCCGTTCACTCCGGAAATGCCTGTAATACCGGCGATGATCAACCCCAGGTAACAGGCGGCCAGAAGCCCCCGCCCGATGTTGAACACCTTGTGAGCCCCCAGGGTAAGGGAAAGGGTCATAATCCTGAAGCGGCTGTCTCCTTCCATGTCCGGAATGTCCTTGAACCAGGCGATCACCAAACTGAGGCCGAAAATAAATGCGGTGAGCGCCCACACTTGCGGCGGGACCTCTATCACGCCGCTGAGCCGCTTGTTAAAATGAAGAAACAGGAACAGGTTCACCACCACTCCCCGCACCGTAAAAATGCAGGCCGCGGCCCAAAAGTGAAAACGCTTCAGGCGGAGCGGCGGCAGGGAGTAGGCAGTGCCGATAAGCAGGCTGAGAATTACGGTGAGCGATAGAAAGAACCCTTCTCGGAGCGCGATCACCAGGGAAATCAGCAAACAAACCGCGATAATGGCCTTGCCGGCGCGCAGGGAGTAGATTCCCGCGGCCAGGGGTAAATGGGGTTTGTTGATACGGTCGATCTCCACGTCGGTAAGCTGGTTTAACCCTACGATGTAAATATTCGCCCCTAAGCAGCTCAGCAGCGCCGGCAAAAGGATTTCCCATTGCCAGGCGAGAGTTCCGTTGTGCGCCCAGGCGATTAAATATAAGCCGACCACGCTCAGGGTAGTGCCGATAATGGTGTGGGGGCGGGAGAACCGGATAAACGCTTGCAACCACTTCATGGTATTATGCTTTCTGAGGATACTCTTTTTCGCAAAGCGCATAGGGCATGGAGTAGAAAAGGGGATGCTCGTTTTTAACGCTATGCTCTTTGCGCTATGCCCTATGCCCCCTGCGCTTCACCCCTTGCAGCAGCCCAAAGCGGATCAACCCGCAGCGGTAGCCGCGAATCATCAAATTCATCGCCAGCGCCCCGCGGATCGTGGGCCATCCCGCACGGATCAATCCTCGAACACTTTTAACACTGAGCGCCGAGCGCGCCACCGCCTTCCAAAACGGGGATACCGCCCGGGTCCAATCGGCAATGCGAAGCTTGGTAAATCCTGCTTCGGCGGCAAAAGTTTGGTACTCCTCGATGGAAATGAGCGGGGGCAAATGATAAACCCGGCAAAGGCGCCGCAAAAGACGTTTTTCTGATGATGAAAGCGCAGGGGGCAGGGAGCGGCGGCACCAGGCGGCCATCAGGAATTTACCCCCCGGGGCAAGCATCTCCGCGCAGGCTTGCAGAAAGCGGCGCTTGTCGGGCATGTGCTCTCCGCTTTCCAGGGACCATGCCAGATCGAACGAGCCGGGTTCAAAAGGCGGATGAAGCGCATCGGCGACAGCGAAGCGAACCCGCTCGCTCAACCCCGCTGCGGCGGCGCGCTCCCGGGCGCGCCCGGCCTGCACCGGGCTGAGGGTAATTCCCACTATCCGGGCGTTGAATTTCTGCGCCAGGTACAGAGAGCTCCCGCCGATTCCGCAGCCCAGGTCTAAAATGTGCCCCGCTCCGTTAATCCTGCCCCAGCGCAGCAATTCCTCGATCAGGTCAACCTGCGCCCGGTAATGGTCGCGCTTTTCGGTTCCCTCCGGCCCATAGTAGCCGTGGTGCATGTGCTCTCCCCAGGTCTCTTCCCATAAGGCCGAGGAGGCGTCATAGAATTGGCGGATGTTGTGGTAGAGTTTTTCGGGCATGGGGTTTTTTTGTGAGCGTGATGCGTGAAACGTGATGCGTAATGTCTTTGGGGTACGTCTTTCACGCATCACGCATCACGCATCACGAAACGTTTAGATGATCCACCAGGCCAGGAGCGCCAGGAGCAGAATCGGAATGATAGCCAGGCCGATTTTTTGCTGAAAGGTCAGCTTTTCGACGGATTCAGCTTCCGCGGGGGCGCGCCCGAACCGGCGGCGGATAAAACCGCGAAAATAACCGTAGATCGCGATGGGGATGAAGAAAAATCCTGCCAGAGAGCCGATCAGCAGCCGGGGGATGAACCGGAGAATGCGCGAGAAGGTTGCCGGCTCGTCGCGGCGCTCTTTTTTAGCCGCGCTGAGCGGCGCCGGAGAGGGTCCCGGCTGCGGTTTCTTTCCGGCGATGGCGATACCGTATTTTTCCCGCAGCACCCAGGAAGGTTTTACGTAGCGTTTTTGGACCTCGCCGAATCCGGCTTCCTGAAACCAGCGCTGGTATTCTTCTTCTTCCGGGAAGAGCATCCAGGTATCGGCCAGGAAACGCCCCAGCCGGTTTTGCGGGCGCAGCGGGCCGATCATCAGGGCGACGCCGCCGGGCTTGAGCACCCGGTAGGCTTCGGCGATGCCGCGCTGCGGCTCCGGCCAATATTCGATGCTCCCGGCAGAGACGTAGCGGTCGAAATGATCGGTGGGAAACGGCAGTTCTTCCGCGTCGCCGAGGTGAAAGGCGCAGCCCTGTAAATCGCTTTTCGCCTTCGCCTTCGCCATCTGGTGGGGGCTTTGGTCGATGCAGGCGACGTTTTCCGGAGCGATCTTGCGCACGATCCCCCGGGTGGTGAACCCGGTACCGGAACCGACGTCCACCACCCGCAAATCCGGGCGATCCAACTGCGCCAGTTCCAGGGACTGCTCCCGCATCGGCTCGGTCCAGAAAAAGGGATTGACGAAATTATCGTAAAAAATGGAGAGGAAGCGATAGAACCAGTAGGCTTCTTTTTTGTGCTGGACGGTTCGCATGAGGAAGAAGGAACAAAAGAAACCCGTTATCTGCAATAGAAAAATAAAAAAGGCGTTCCCACGGGGGAGCGCCTGCATATAAGCAAATTTCAGCTTTACAATTCTACTTCATCTTCGCCTTGCCCTGGTGCACGTATCCTTCCTTGCCGCCCAGAAGTTTAATGCGATACCACTGGCCTTCCTGGTTGATCACATTGAAGGAGACTCCCCCGGGAACCTGCCCGACCACCTCGCTCCCTTCGCGCGGTTCGGCAAAGACGGGAATGCGGTCTGCGCTGCCGCCTTTGATTTCGATTTTTTGCGCCATGGCGGCCGCCTGATCGGTTTCACTGATTTCAAAGGAATGCTCGGCAATCACGATTCCCAATTCTCGCAAGGCTTCGGAAAACATGAGATTTTTTTCTACCCGGGTAAACGCCTTTTTATAATTCTTTTCCTCTTTCAACTGAAGCGCCATTTCATAGAATTCTTTTGCCTGGCGGTAGTTGCCCACCACTTCGTTCAAGATGCCCATATTGTAGAGAAGTTCGGGATTATAGGGATCCTGGTCGTAGATGCTCTTGTAGAGCAGGTATGCGCCATCGATCTCTAAACTTTCCCCTTTTTTTGCCGCGGTTTCTCCTAAATCTTTGAATTGTTTGACTTCGATTTTTTCCAATTCAAATTCCGAAAGGCTGTAGTGGGGTGTCAGGTAATTGGCAATTTCAGAGCTCAATTGCTTCAGGCAATCATCTACCATTTGGGCGACCGGGGGCAGATTGGCGATATTCCCTTCGCATTCCTTCTTTTCTAACGCCCGGGTGGCCTCTTTACTGCCCAATATTTGCCCGCTTTCTGCGCCAATGATTCTCGCTCTTACGGTAGCGGTGACGCCTCTTTTGCGACAATTGACATAGGTGGTGTACTGTTTCTTGTCCTTTGTATAAGTTCGCTCTTCCTGGAAATCGTTGTCTTTGTAGGTATAACTGACATTTCCTAAAACCAATGCCTGCACTCCCAGGATTTGCCCCAGTTGGGCCGCCTGGCTCTGGTTCAATAACCCGCCGGCGCCAAGCTGCTGTTCATCCAGTACCTGCAATAAGCGGCTTCGTTCGATGATGCCGAAGACATTGGTAAACGTGCCTTCTTGAAGGCTCTTACCCTCTTTTTTCTCGCCCATTCCCAGGAAACCGCTTTGCAGATCATAGATTCCCCGTTTCTCTTCCAGGAGAGCGCCGATCAGGTAGTCGGAAAAATTTCTCCCGTAATTCCCCTCGCCTTCAAAATCCAGCACGGCAATCTGTTTAACGCCGGGGAGAATTTGCTCCGGGGGATCGATAACGAACACTTTGATCTTTTTGTAAGAATAAACCGGGAAAATCAATACCAGCAGCAATACCAGGGATACGATCATTCTGCCTCTTAACAATAGATTCATGCCTGCACCTCCGAATGTGTTTTAATAGTAGGGATGAGTTTGCGGATTGGATAATAACGGGAACAGCATTGTAATTCTACCTCTTATAAAAACAAACTTCGCACGATGCCGAAAGAACCTGGAAAATATATAGAACCTCGCTCGCAGGCGATTTGTAATCGAATTGGCTTCGACAAATTATCTTTCAGGTATTTTTTTCGCAATCATTTTTTTATTTAACCTGAATGATTCATCGTTTATCATCATCAGCTTCCCTTCTCCTCTCTCCACATTTCCACCAGCCGGTCGATGGCCCCCACCACCTCCAGCCCGGCGTGGCGCCCGGTTTCCTCGAACAGCACTTGTTTCCCGGTGGAGAGGCGCACTTGCAGCGTCGCATTCAGGCGCTCTTCGATGCGCCGGTCCATTCCCTTGATGCTCGGCGCGTGGAGCAGTGCGGCGGCGGTTTTCGGGCGAGCGATGCGGATTTCTAAACAGTGACGGCGATCCTCGATCACCCAATTCACTTCCTCCTCGCTCGCCGCCAGTTCCCGGATGCGCGCCCCGGTGTAAGTGGCGAATCGGTAAAGTTTTTGCCGATGCCACAACCCGATAATGAACCCCGGAAAGGATCTTCCGATCCAGGGGATGATCGCTACCGAAGCGGTAAAACTGCTCCCGGGCGCGGCGAAATGGTTGCATTGGGTCCAAATCCAGGCGGCGGGGAAGGATTGCCCCCAGTCTTTTTCGGTGTAGCCGCGCCCGCCGCTAAAATCCCGCATGCGGCCATCGATCTCCAGCGCGCCTTCGATCCGGTGGTCCATGCTCACCACCCCGTGGTAACACTCCATGAAGGGCATCCAGGCGTACCAGCCCATAATGCCGGGGTATTTGAGCGTCACCGGCCAGGGAACCGGATCGAGGAAATTCAGATCTCCCCGCACCCGGGCCTTCGCGTCGTCAATATTCAGACGAATTCGATGGGTGGAGAAATGGTTTTCCCCGATGCGGATGTCGAAGACGTCATGATCGGCTACGAAAGCATCGGCAGAGAAGCGGTGAAAGCTCAGCCGGTTGGCGTTGCCGTCCAATACCTGCACAAAAGCATAAGCGTCGGCGGGATTTTCCGCCAGGAAAATACCCGGTATCACCGCCGCGGTGTGCTGTTCGCGGGCGTCAACAAGCTTGAAATACCAGCCCTCGAAGAAGGGCGGTTTTTTCCCCCGGCCGTGATAACAGGCGGGCCTTAGCGCATTGCTTAGAAATCTGATCATCGTTTGAAAAAGTGACTGTCTGCCTTTTAAAGTAATAAGGTCTATAGTACTCCCCGGCAGAGAAAGTCCGTCGATCTTCGTGCCGAAGTTCAACTTCGGCACGCAATTGGGTTGCGAAGTTGAACTTCGCAACCAGTAGCCTGGCGGCGGACTAACTCTGCCGCGATGTAATAGTGAAATGCGAGAAGATGGTATCATTTTGGATTACCGGGACGACGTGCTGGCCGGCCTGACCGTTTTGGAGGCTTCCCGGCGGTAGGCGTTCGGAGTGCAAAGCTTCAGCTTTGCACTGTGCACAAGCATTCAATAACCTTGCAAAACTGAAGTTTTGCACTCCGGTAAAGTTTGACACTTCGGGTTACCGCCGCAAATAAATCTCATCATATACGTTGGAATTGCCGGACTCTTGCTCCCCTCCCCCGCCGTTCCACTCCCCGGCGGATCTGCGCACCTCGCGGAATTCCCCGATTCCCCCGCCGCCGTGGTCATCCTGCCCGCCGATCAACACCACGGCGTTGCGCAGGTGCTTATCGGAGAGGTATTTTACCGGCACGGAAAAGCGCACCTTCTTTTCTTTCGCAAACCCGATCGGGTGTTGGGTATCCGGGGGGCGATACTCCGCAACCGTCTCTCCTTTGGCATCGACCACGCGAAAGCCGTTGCCCACGTAGATAACGAAGTTGTAAGCGTATTCCATGGGCACGGAGTAATTGGCGTTCATGCCCACCTTGCTGCGCCGCACCCCCACCAGTTTCTCGAAATTCAAGGTGATGGCGGTGTAGGTCAACTGGTAGCCCGGCTCCGGTTTCCAGCCCGGGTCTGCCAACTCTTGATAATCGATCTCGAAATAATAATATTGTTCATCTTTCCAGATGCGCACCCGGCGGCCGTCGAAAATTCCCTTTTTGAAATTCGGGTTGGTGGGATAGACGTACTTGCCGTTGGAACCCTTATCGTCCTGGGCGCGGTCTTTTACGTCAAAGAGAATCGGGGCCATACGCCCGCGCGCGCGGGTGGCGTCTCCCGGGGAAATCAGTTGATACTGCGGCCCGCGCAGGGCGGGAATGCGGTTATTCATGGCCGGTTTTAGAAAGGCTAAATCAGCGAGAATTTCTCGCGCTTCTACCGTAACGCCGGCAGCCGCCCGCCCGTTGACCAGCACCTTGAAAGTGTTTTTTTGCGGAAAAATTTTCATGGAGAGCGGCTCCGCGCCGTTCCAGGGGGTCTCGAACACGATCCAGTTCGATTCAAAAGGTATTTTTGCCTGCACGGTTAAATCGGGCAGGGAGCGCTTCCCTTGCAGCCGGAATTCCCACGTTTCTTCTACCCGGGTATAATTTCCGGTTAACAAGTCGTCGCCGATGCGAATTTTGAAATCGGCCGGGAAGAGCTCCGGGGGGAGCATGGGAGAGAAGTAGATGCGCTTGTTGGCCAAATCCGGGCGGATGCCCAACAGGTCTTCATGCCAGTTGCGGATGAACTCCGCCAGGTTCCAGGCCTGGGAAACCGTGCCGGAGATGCGCACCCGCTCGCTGCCCGGGCGCGGCCAGCTCTCTAACAGCTCCGAATAACTTCCGATGGCGTCTTCCTCTAAAATTTGCCGCGCGGCTTCTTTCAGCAAGGAGACGGCCAGTCCGGTATTGTAGGGCAGCAGCACAGAAATAAGCGGGCCGTTTACCCAGGTCCAGATAATGCCGTTGTGGTAAGCAGCGTCGGGAACGTAGTAAGGCGGGTAATGGTGATAAGGGTGGAAGTTGGAATCGCTCTGCGCCAGGGAGGCAACGCCCCAGGGATAGACCAGGTTGCTCATCAACTCTTGCAATACTGCTTCCTGCTGCGCCGGTTCCAGGAGCGGATTTCCCCGGGAAACGCTGCCCCGGGGAATGGTCAGGGCAAAAACGCTGTTGGGGCGAATTTGGGAATCGGGGCTGTTGTCTTCATTCAAGTGATCGGCCAGGCGGGTTTTTTCCCGGTTCCAAAAATAATATTTGAAATTCTGGCGCAGGCGGTTTTCCAGCAGGCGCCAGCTTTCCGCCCATTCTTTGTATCCCAATCGCTCCGCCCAGTCAATGGAAATGCGAATTTGCTCCCGCCACAGCGCCTGGATTTCTACCGCCCGGTTACCGCGCGGCGACCAGGGACCTTCCGAACCGGCCGCATCCATCCAGGTTTCCGCATTGGCGTGGGTAAGGAAACCGTACTCATCCAGGTGATATCTGATCGCGCCGTCCATGGCCTTTTTGAGGGCCGGGAAAATTTCCCCGATGAAATCGCTATCGCCGCTATACTGCACGTATTTTTCGCAGGCGAGTGCAAACCAGGGAGTGCCGTCAGTGGTGTTGTAAATGATTTCGTTGAGCATTACCCGGTTGGGAATCCGGCCATAAAAGGGGGAATTGGCGTCCAGGTTTTGGAATTTGGAGAAAGAAACCAGCACTTCTTTCGCCTTCTCGAACTGGCCAGTGCAAAGCAGCGCCCCGGGCAGGGAGATGAAGCTGTCCCTTCCCCAGTAATTGTTGAACCAGGGCAATCCTGCCCAGATGCCCTCGCCGCGCTGCCGGGTCACCAGGTCATCCATAGAAAATAACGCCCAGGCAAAAGACCGGTTAAGAGAGGTATCCGGAACGATTAAACCGGCGCGGCTCAGCAGGTTTTCAAAACGCTCGCGGCGGCGGTTGACCAGCAAATCAGCCTGGCCGCGAAGCGTTTCCAGGGTTCTCTCTAGTCCCTCCCGCTCGAACTCGAAAACCACCGCGAAATATCCTTCCTGCACCCCGGCGGCTGCAAGCCCCCCCAACGTAGCGCCGGTGTTTCCGCCGGAGGGCGGTTTGCCAGTTTTATTTACACCGGATTCTATGATTGGCGAAAGCTCTCCCAGGCTTCCCCAGGCGGCGACCGCCGCCCAGCAGGGTTTCTCCGTCGGGAGGTGGTTGGTTTTCCCGATGGCGGCCTGCTGAGCCTCATCCCAGCGCCATTCCGGGTCCGAGAGCACCTCATCAAAGCGGGGCCGGAAGCGAAGATCAAGGGGATTCTTTGCCGAAATTTTTATCAGGATCGCGTTCAAAGAGTCGAGGAAGTAAAACGTCTCCGTGAATTCGGGGAAACGGCGTTCCAGGCGATCCGGATATAAGGTGATGGATTCGGCGCGGTCGCGCACCAGCAGGGTTTCCTGCTGCCAGAATTCATAATCCCGCAGGTAGCGCTGCTCCAAAATGGTATATCCCTGGTGGGCGGGGAGATTTTCCTGTTGGGTTTCCCCAAACCAGAAAGCGGCGATCTTATTGGTAAAAACAAATTGGTGGGGTTGCCGGGGAGATACGTTGATGGCGTATTCATCCAATCGCGGGGAACGCTCCTGCGCCGTTGAAAAAGCGGTCAGGAGCAGCATACCCATAATGGCTGAGCGGGATTTTATGTTCATGTTCATCAGTTTGCTTATGGTTTATTGGAATATGTGTTTTGCATGGAGCACAGGACAGAGTGTTCAGTGTAGAGTGTAAAGTGCGGGTGGTAGAATTGTTCCGCTATAGCACTTTGCCATATGCTCCATGCGTTTCTTACCCGCGCTTGCGCAGCAATTTGGCCTGGTTTTCTCCCCCGTTCAGCAAATAGAGCAGCGGCAGGGGCCGGTCGATGCCCTCCCGGAAAAGGGGCATCTCCTTCCAGGGGGTAATCGAGAGCACGTTTGCGAGATCCATCCAGTATTGCAGCCGGGCGGTTTTCAGATTCCAGACCATGTGAAAATGGTTGGCCGGGGCGTAGTGTTTGTATTCCGCCATGGTAGCGTGGCGCGGGGTTACAAAAGTGTGCGGCCAGGTGGGCGTGGAGGTCTGGCAAATCGCTTTGGAGAGCTTCGCCGGGGGCTCCACGGTAACGGCTTCATCCCAGACCATCCCGAACATTCCCGAAAGAGCGCTATAGCTCAGCCGGGCGGCGATCCCTTCGATGCCGCCGGGCGAAAGAAAGGTGACGGAATTGCCCCCTCCCGGGAAGTAGTGCGGATCGGCCAGGGGGAAAGAAATTTTTTCCATGATTTTCTCGACCGGGCTGCCCGGCGCTGCCGCCCAGTCAAAAGATGCGGAACCGGAGTTACAGCCATCCACTAACCCGCGCTGTTCCCATAACGTATCGCCGGAGAGCCTGACCTTCAGTTTTTTCGCCAGATCGAACAGCTCCCAGCTTTCCCAGACCTTCCTGAAATCCATGAACAGGGGAGGATTCCCGCCGGAGAGCCAGACCATGAACAACTGGGTGAGCAATGCCTGCACGTCCGCCTCGGTGGCGTAAGGCAGCGCCGGCTTGGGGCCGGTATGGTCGAGAGTAGAATTGAACAGCGATTCCATGATGTCCGCCACCGGTAACGGGGTTCCCCGCAAATCCGATCCCCATTCCAACTGGCTCATAAATCCGCCGCCCACGGCATCGAGGTCCTTCATTAAATCGCGCACGATCAAGTACATCGCCAGGCTCTGGTTCAGGCGCTGCTCGTCGGCTTCGTCGCGCAGCTCCAGGCGCTTCCCGGCGTGGCGGCCCAGCCAGTTGCGCAGCTCTTTCAATTCTTTCTGATCGTAGGATTTTTTGAGCAGCATATCCGCCAGCAATTTCATATCTAAGCGGGTAATTTCCAGCCCGAAAACGTTGCGGGTGGCGGAAACGTGCGGCAGGGCGGTTTCCATGCCCATGGAATCGTGCCCGAAAATCACCACCCGCCGGCCCTTCAACCCCTGGTAAGCGGCCGCGGCGTAGCACCAATCCACCAGGGCGGTTTTGGTTTTTTCGCTCATCAGCGGATTTTGCCCCGTATCCGGCCAGTTCCCCACGTTGATGTGCAGCAATCCCCCGTACTGGGTAATGGCCCCGGAAACCGCATGGGTAAACACCACGCCCGGTTTCGGCCCGCTGTTGCCGCAGGTAAAATTCAGGGGAGTATCCTGGGGAAAATGGCTGAGCAGGGAGAGAACCGTCAATTGGGGAAACGCCCAGGTATCCGGCGCGCAGATGAGAATGTTGGCTCCCTGCTCTTTGAACTGCCGCGCCACCGCGTCCGCCTGGGTTTCGCCGTCAACCAATACGTCGGAATAAACCACCGGAACGGCGGCGGCGGGCAGTTGAAGCTCGCCGGCGATGCTTTCGGCGACCATCCGGACGATATTCGCCGCCCGGGCGCGAGCATCGCGGTCGATGCGGGGGTCTCCCGTAGCAAATACCCCGATGACCGGCCCTTCCTGCCGGGAAGGATTTTGGGGGGATAATTTAATCGCGTTCATAGTCGGCCTCCGCAGGTTTTGTGCAATCCGCCGATCCGGATCATCACGCTGCTGTTGGAAAATTATCCTGCGGGATAATGTAAATCAAACTGAATGTAAAAATTTCGGGGTGGCTAAGTTTTAACTGATGAAAGATTGATTGCCACAAAGACACAAAGATACAAAGCAGTCACAAAGGAACATTTAAGATACCTGGTGGAAACTTCGTGACTTTGTGGGATAGTGGCATGAAAATGTTATCAGTCAAAATATAACCACTATCAAAATTTCATCCTTAATTTCAAGACCTCAAAAGTTTTGAAAACCTTTGAGGTCTATACTCACACATTTTTTAGTTTGATTTTCGGAAAAGTTTTTTGAACTTTGGCTCGTTCATTAAAGAATTGCTATCGGATGCGCCCTTAATTGAGGGAAAGAAATCGCTTTGTCCAAAAAACGCGTTACTGCCAAAGAGATTGCCCGGGAATTAGGTATTTCGGTGATGACCGTCTCCCGCGCCTTGAATAACCGTCCTAACGTGGACGCGGAAACCCGCTCCCGGGTGCAAGAGGCCGCCCGGCGGTTAGGATACGTGCCCAACCGCATCGCCAAGAGCCTGGTGCTTCAACGAACCCACATCATCGGGGTGGTGGTGCCGGAAATTACCCACTCTTTTTTCCCGGAAGCCATTCGCGGGATCGAAGAGGCGGCCTCCCATGCTGGGTACCATCTAATCCTGACCCATTCTTCGGAGGACGCAGTTCGGGAAGAGGAAGTAATCCATTTGCTGGAATCCCAGCGGGTGGACGGCATTCTCATCTCGAAAGCGCAAACCGTGGAAGAAAACCGCATCTATCAGCAACTATTGGAGCGCAAAATGCCCCTGGTTTTCTTTGACCGTTGCGTGCCGGGAATTGGCGCCGATTGCGTCGGAGTGGACGATGAAGCGGGCGCTAAACGTATCACCGAGCATTTGATCAAAGTGCACGGCTATCAGCGGATCGCCCATCTCAGCGGGCCACAGCATATATCCATTGGCAGAAGCCGTTTGGAGGGATTTAAAAAAGCGCTGCAAGAGAATCACTGGCCCTATTATCAGGATCTGGTGGTGGAAGCGGGCTTTCACGAAACGGGAGGATACCGCGCCATGAAAACCCTTTTGGAATTCCCTCCCGAACAATGGCCCCGGGCGGTGGTGGCGGTGAACGATCCCGCGGCCTTCGGAGCGATGAAAGCGATCCGGGAAATGCAATTAGGCATCCCCGGCGATATTGCCCTGGTAGGCTTCTCGGATGATATTCGGGCGGAACTGATGCCCGTTCCCCTGACCACGGTGCGCCAGCCCGCCTACGAGGTAGGGAGAAAAGCCGCGGAACGTTTGATCGAAGCCATCGAAGGGAGTTCCGGGCAAATCATGGAAATCGTTCTGGCAACGGAGCAGATCATCCGCCGCTCCTGCGGCTGCAACCCGTGATACCCCGCCGGTTTTCAAAAAATACTGCCCCATGGCGCTGCGCATATCTGCTCTCTCCTATTCCGGAAATTATTCAAATCTTCGATTTCTCTCTTGACATTTGTGTTTTGATCGTGTAAACTTTATTCAGTCATGTTAACGATAACATTCACAAAGAAGATGGTCTTGATATGTTATCGATTTCGCCCAAAATGCTTCCTGCTGCATCCACAACGGCCTGTTCCGCCGGTTTCGGCTCACTGAAGAATTTATCGGCTTTAAAGCTACAAATATCCTTAAAATATAACGTTCCGAATGCCGGTTTCGTAAACCATCGGCGAGGTTAATTTCAGGAGTAATTATAGAGCGTTTGCTACTGCACTCCCGCTGAAATACGTTGTCGTTGCAAAACGAAGTTCCGAGCGCTGCCCGGGCAGCCGGGCCTCGAATCCGCTTTCGTTTCACCGCTCTGTTTGTTTAGAATGCGATATGAACACCGAATGCTGGCACGAGAAGGGATTAAACTACCTTTGCCTGGAAAACGCGCAGGTGAGGTTGGTCTTCCTGCCGGAGATTGGCGGAAAGATGATCGAGATGATCAACAAAATGACCGGGCGGCAATTTTTACTGCCGCCTCCCGGGGAAGAAAAGCCCTACCGCCCGGCTTTCTACGGAGCGAATTTTGCAGATTACGATGCCAGCGGCTTCGATGAATGTTTTCCCACTATTTCGCCATCGGGTTATTTTCCCCCCGGCGCTGTGGCGCATTCCCCCGGCCTGTTCTTCCCGGATCACGGGGAATTATGGTCGCAACCCTGGCGCTACGAAATTACCGGTGATGAAATCCGGCTCCAGGCGCAAGGCGTGCGGCAGGGGTATCTCTTCACCAAAAAGGTATCTCTGCGGCAAAACAAGATTATTTTAGACTATCTGCTCCAAAACCCTTCCCCGCTTCCCTTTTCTTACATCTGGGCGGCTCATCCCCTCCTCCGGGTAACGCCGGGAAACAAACTGCTCCTTCCGGAGAGCGTCGATCGCGTTTTCCTGAACTGGGTTTCCGATCAACAATTGGGTGATTTCGGAGCGGTACTGCCCTGGCCGGCGCTTTTTTCTCCCGGCGATCCGACCGACTATTCCGCGGTTCAAAACGGCTCCCACAGCCTGGCGGTGAAATGCTTTACCGCCACCTTAGACCGGGGATTTGCCGGGATTTATTACCAGGACAGCGATGAAACCCTGCTGTTTCAGTTCGACCCTGCTGCGATCCCGTACCTGGGAGTATGGCTTTGCTATGGCGGCTGGCCGGCAGAGGAGCCGGGGAAATATTTTACGGTAGCCCTGGAGCCGAGCAGCGGGCGCCCGGATTCCTTAGAAATTGCCATCAAGCGGCAAGAGTGCGCCCATATCGGCCCGGGGGAACAGAAGCAGTGGCGATTGGAAATCGGCCTGTGGGAAGGGCGGAGGAGCGGGGAGTGAAGATTGAAAATTGAAGATTAAAAGCGGATTTGCGAGCAGGCGTTATGGAGGCTATTGCAGCCGGAATTCAGGCCCGTTTCCGGGAAATCTTCGGTGATTCCGCGCTGCTGGTGCGCTCGCCGGGACGGGTTAATTTGATCGGCGAGCACACCGATTACAACGCCGGATTCGTGCTCCCCGCGGCCATCGACCGGGCCATCTTTTTCGCCATCCGGGAACATCCCGGGCGCCGCTGCCGCCTGTTTGCCGCGGACCTGAACGAGCGCCATGAGTTCGATCTGGATGGGTTTCGGAAGGATTCCAAACACTGGCCCAACTATTTGATGGGAGCGGTAGAGCAAATACTGAGGGCGGGGTACACTTTAGGAGGGTTTGATTGCGTATTTGGGGGAAATATCCCCATTGCCGCCGGGCTGTCCTCCTCCGCCGCCCTGGAAGCGGGGCTGGCGGTGGCGCTTAACGAGATATTCGAATTGAATATCGACAAATTGCAACTGGTGCACCTTGCCCGCAGGGCGGAAAATGAATTCGTGGGCGTTCAATGCGGCATCATGGACCAGTTCATCAACATTTTTGGGATGAAAGACCACGCCGTGCTGCTGGATTGCCGTTCTTTGGAACATGAATATTACCCGTTCGACGGCGAAGAACTTCGCCTGGTCTTGTGCGATACGGGGGTACGCCGGGAATTAGCCTCCTCGGAATACAACATCCGTCGGGCGCAATGCGAAAGCGCGGTGAACATTTTGCAGCAATTCGACAAAAATGTAAAAAGCTTGCGGGACCCAAGTCTCGATTTACTGGAAGAGCACCGCCAGGCGCTCGGAGCGCTACTCTTTCGCCGCAGCGCCTACGTGGTTCGTGAAAACTTGCGGGTATTGGCCGCCTGCGGGGATTTGCAGCGCGGTGATTGGCAGGCCTTTGGGCGGCGCATGTACCAGTCCCACGAGGGACTGCGGGATGATTACGAAGTCAGCAGCCCGGAATTGAACCTGCTCATCGAGCTGGCAGCCGGCATTTCCGGGGTATTGGGCGCCCGGATGATGGGAGCGGGCTTCGGCGGCTGCACCATCAACCTGGTTGAAAAAAAGCACCTGGAAAATTTTACCGGATCCATCGAAGAATCCTACCATCGTCGGCTGGGAAAGAATACTGCCATTTACGTGGCCCGAATTCAGGCAGGGACGTCCGTAATAACCGCGCAGGAAGCCCATGTTTAACTCCCGAAACCTCTTGAAAGGAGGTGAATGCCCCCGACAATTGCGGGTACACGCATTACGTAAGGATAAAGGATGAAGGGTGAAGGATAAAGGATAAAGGGTGAAGTGTTAAGGATGGAGCAATCAGCTTTGAGTGCGTGTATTCCGGTTGCCGGCTTTAAAACTGCGGCTTCTTGAGATAAGTTATCTCCCGGGGGAAAAATGAGGTTTTTCAATTAACCGGAATCAATGTTTAACGCTTTAGAAGAGGAGCAAGAAATGAAATCGATGTTAAGGATGAATTTTTTAGCCGTTATCGGTATGCTAGCGCTGTTGTTTGCCGGCAACATGTTGGCGCAAGAGCCAATCGGCGGGCCCTACACCGCTGACAGCAACACCATGATACTGCTCCATTTTGAAGGCAATTATACCAATGAATCCACTTTCACGGATGACGCGATCGGGCATGGAAGCTCCCAGTTCTTCCCGGTCGGCGTTGATCCCAGTCTGGGGCAGTGCTTATACCTGGATAATGACGCCCAGGGCGACTCTTCCTATGCCACGGTAGCGCAAGACCCGGATCTGGATTTGACCGGCGACTGGACCATCGAGGGCTGGATTTACGTACTGACCTTCGGAACCGGTTCCAGCGACTGGCGCTGGGTGCCTCGCCTCATCATCAAACCGGGCGACGAGGTATTCTGGCGGCCTAACTTCTTCGTGGAAATGTGGGGAGATTTCCGTTTCTTCAGCTTTGGGTATCACGACGCCTCGCAAAATGCCTGGCCGCAGGTAAACACCCCGAATAATTTCATGGAGCCGGGGCAGTGGTATCATTTGACTTTCATCCGCGACACCGCGGGGAAAGTCATTATCAATATGATTCATAACACGAACCGGGAATTAATCTATTTTGGTTCCGAGCCTTACGAATCCTTCAGCACTTTTCCTCCCATCACCACCGGCCAGGACGTACACATTGGGTGGGCCGGGGCGGTGGGCCTGGCCAGCCCCAGCACCGACTCCTGGCTGGATGGGTTCGTGGATGAAGTCCGGGTAAGCAACATTGTGCGTAATTTTGCCATTCCGCCAGTGATTTCCGACGTGACCGTGCTTCCCAATCAACCCACTTCTGCCGCCTCCTACCCCATTAGCGCCAGGGTATTCAAAGTCGGGGCTACCGGAACCATCACCGCCGTTACCCTCCATTACTCCGTCAGCGGCGGAGCCTGGAATTCCGTGGCCATGACCTCGGTCGGGGGCGATACCTATTCCGCAGATATGCCCGGTCAGCCCCTGGGCAGCATCATCAACTATTATATCGAGGCGGTGGACGACGGCGGCCTCTCTTCCACCAGCCCCGCATCGGCGCTCACCCTGGAAGAATACTACGGCTTTGGGGTTTATGAGCTGAATACCCAGACCATCGAATTGACCTTTGAAGAGGGTCCCGGCAATATCCCGGTCGATACCTCTCCTTATGGAAACCCGGTTAACGTGGTCGGCGCTCCCACCCACTCCACCAATGCCGCGGCCGGAAATTATTCGCTTTACGTGGAAGGCGACTCCAGCTACATCGAAGTTACCACCCCCTTCCTGGCCGCGCCGGAATTCACGGTGGATTTCTGGTTCAATATGGACTCCCTGGAAGCTTTTCGCCGCATCGTATCCCTGGGAACCAGCACCGGCGCCACCAATTACATGATCTTCCTGATGGGCGACAGCACCATGACCGCCGAATCCAGCATTCCCGGGCAGCCCTCCGGCCTGCGCGACCTGCTGAAGCTGAGCTCCAAAATCTCTGCCGGGCAATGGTACCGCGTCAACTACCAATTGAGCGCCACCGAAGCGTGGTTGCGCTTGTATGACGCCGGCAACACCTTTATCGAAGAAAAACGGATCACTATTACCGGGCCGGCTAATCTTTTGGACGGCAGATTCCGGGTGGGATTACTATTCAATCACACCCTGGCCTTCGGCGGCTATGTGGACAACGTACGGGTATGGAACTATCCGATCGATTTAGTGGGCATCGAACCGGTCGGTGAACCGGGCATTCCCGACCGGGTGGAACTGTTCCAGAACTTCCCCAACCCCTTCAACCCCGCTACGGAAATCCAATTCCAGGTGAACAAATCCCAAAAGGTCAACCTGACGGTATTCGACATGTTAGGCCGGAAAGTGAAGACCTTAGTGAATGAAGACGTTTCCGCCGGGAAATACAAAGTGACCTGGGACGGCAGCAACGAAGCCAACCAGCGGGTTGCCAGCGGCATTTACTTCTATCGCTTGCAAAGCCAGGGCTTCGAGCAGTCGCGGAAAATGCTCCTGATGAAATAACCGGGCATGGACGGTATAGGGTATAGGGTATAGGGTATAGGGTATAACAAGCCTTATACCTGATACCTCTATACCTTAATACCTCTTTGCCTTCTCCGTACACGTCTATTCAGAAAACCCCGGGGCGGGCCCTTCAACCCGCCCCGGTATTGACGCCATCACTAATAAGGGTTAACGGCTATGGCCCAATATCGAAGAAGAATATGGTATGTGGCGCTGCTGTGCGCAACCGCCCTGTTTCTCCTGGCCTGCACCTCGGGCATCGAAGATTCCCCGGCCGCCGGGATCGTGCGCGTGATTTTGCAATCGGATCCTGCCGATACTTCGATTATCATCCTGGGAGATACGGTGGCGGTAGTCGAAGGAAGCGACTATTTTACCTCCACGGTCTTTCAAGGCCGGGTGTACCGGGATTCCCTCTTTGCCCTGCTGTACACAACCCTCAACAGCTTTCGGCAGACCGATGATTCCTATAATTTGATCGAACGCCAAAACAGCCAATACCTGCCCATCCGGTTATTCGAGACCTATGTGCCCCCGCAGCAATACAACCGCTTAGAATTCGGCCTGACCGGGAACTTTGTCAGAATCGGGGGACCCACCGGCTACGTCATCCCGGTTCTACTGCCGCCGGGCGAACCCATTCTGATCTCCCTTGATATCGAATTTGAAGTATTTGAAAACCAGGTTACCGAAATCGTTTTGCAAATCAAACCCCTCAGCTCACTGGTGCGCTACCGCGATACCTACTACTTCTCGCGTCAAATAGACGTGTTGAGCGTCCAGCAAAAATAAGATCATTCAAACCGTCAGGGTTGATATGAAACTGTTGACAAAACTTCTCGGTTTTTTACTGATTGCAGGGTTCGCGGTGTTGATCTATCGCTGCGAGCGCGCTACCTCCGTGGCCAATCCCAATTCTCCTCCCAACACCACCCTGGCCAATATTCCGGTGGAGAACGATACCCTGTTCGCGCTGCAAACCTTGCACTGGGACGGCGAAGATGACGACGGATTTATCGCCCGCTACGAATACCGTTACACGACCCGCCATCTGGTACGCGGCGACTCGGTGATCCAGGATTGGCAAACCACCACTTCCACCAGCCTGACCATCGCGTTCGAATCCAGCGACACCTTGAATTATCAAATTTTCCAGGTGCGGGCGATTGACAACAACGGCGTGGCCGATCCCACCCCGGCGGAGCGGAGAATTTATACGGTACAAACCCGCCTGCCGCAAACCCAGATTTTAGCGCCGGTGCAAAACCAGCGTGCCTTTGTGATCGACCATATCACCGACTGGTGGCAGGGCATCAAGCTATCGTTTACTGCCCAGGACCTCGATGGCGAAATCGTTGAATACGGCTGGATGGTGGACGGCGGGGATACTACCTGGACCAAAGATACCACCCTGTACATTACTCCCGACAAGTTGTCCCTCCCCCTGGCCGGGCCGCACACCATCGGGGTCACTTCCCGCGACAATACCAATCTGTTAGACCCCGTGGGTGACGCAGTAACGATCAACCTGATCGCCCCGGCTTTTGCCCGGGACATCCTGATCATCGACGAAACCAATGAAAACAACCTCGCCTTCGCCTTCCCCGGGGTAACCGGGCAGGCCAGGGATGATTCGGTGGACAATTTTTACCAGCAGGTGTTCGGGCCGGCGGATACCTGGGATTTCTTCAAAAGAAATAACGCCCCCCCGCCCCGGGACACCCTTGGACAGTATAGATTAGTGATCTGGCACGCCGATGACCGCCCCACCACCACCGGCCACGCCCTGCCGCTGCACATCGATCTCATCATGGATTACATGAACGTGGGCGGGGATTTTATTATGAGCGGCTGGCGCATGTTGAAATCCTTCGATTGGGAACAAAACTGGGGGCAGAACAATCCCCACAGCTTTCCGGAGGGAACTTTCATCCATGATTATTTGCACATCAACGCCGCCAACGAAACCCCTTCCGCCCCGGGCGATTTTACCTTCGGCGAAGGTTTCAGCGGTTTCAGCGACGTGCAGGTGGACGCCGCCAAAATTGCGGAATTCCCCTATTTCGGAAAACTGACCAGCATCAATATCATCACCGACTGGGGCGGGTTTACCAAAGTGATCTACGCTTACCAGAATGAGCTAACCGGCCTCACCTGGCCGCGCGGAAACCCGGTGGGGCTGCAATACTTCGGAACCAGTTTCGACGCCGTTATCTTAGGGTTCCCGGTTTATTTCATCCAGAAGGATAACGCCATCACCCTGGGGCAGGAAGTTTTGCAGAGTATGGGGTATCGATAGAATTTTAATTGGCAATTGGCAATTGACAATTGGCAATTTTCAATGAAAAAAAGAGGTGCTGCTTTGAACGCCAATCGAACGCTTCAGATACTTCTTTTGATCCTGCTGGCCGGGAGCGCCGGCTTATGGGCGGGAAATACCGGCAAAATCGCCGGGGTTGCGAAAGATAAGCAAACCGGGGAAGCGCTGATCGGGGTGAACATCCTCTTAAAAGGCACTACCCTGGGAGCCGCCACCGACCAGGACGGCTACTTTTTTATCTTGCAGGTGCCCCCGGGAACCTATGAACTGGAAGCCAACTATATCGGCTACCATACCATCACCATCACCGGGGTGCGGGTAAACGTGGATTTGACCACCCGGGTAGATATCAAAATGGAATCGACTACCATCGAAGGTTCCCCGGTAACCGTGGAGGCAGAGCAGACCCTGATCCAAAAAGATATTACCGCCACCCGCCGCACCACCACCCGGGAAGAGATCCTGACCACGCCTGGTTTGGACCAAACCGTGGATGTATTCCGGCTCCAGGGAGGAACTTTTTTAAGCCCCGGCGGGCAATCGATCCCCGGTGGGGAGTTCGGAAACCTGGAAGTGCGGGATGAAAGCTTGCAGGAAGTGCACGTGCGCGGCGGGCGCGGCGGGGAAATCCTTTACATGGTGGACGGGGTGCCAGTGACCCACCCGCTTTACGGGGGAAGAGAGGTGCTCAATTTAAACTTAGTGGACGTGGAGCACGTTGAGCTGCTCACCGGCGCTTTTAACGCCGAATACGGGCAGGCGCAGTCCGGGGTCATCAACATCACCACCCGCACCGGGGGAGATAAATTCACCGGGGGGATAGAATATAAGTCCGATAAAATCGGGGGAGGAAGCTTCAGCAACTCCTTCGACGATCAATACACCTCCTTCTACTTGGGCGGCCCGGAGCCGCTAACCGGCAAATTGCTGCCCGGGATCGGCCTGGACCTCCCCGGCAGCATGTCGTTCTTCATCTCCGGCAATGGCAACCTCAGCAACACCGAATATAATAATAACCGCACCCGTCAGGATTTCTCGGTACTGGGCATCGACGTCACCGAGCGGCAGGACAATACCGGGAATTTCAACGCCAAGCTGACTTGGAATATGACCAATACCCTCAAGACCGAATTCAATTATAACGGTTCCTGGAACCGCTGGAGCCGTTTCGATTGGGGCTGGCGCGACTACCCGGACCACATGATCGATTACCAGCGCAATACCCAGAACTTTATCTTCCGCATTAATCACACCCTCTCCAGGTCCACTTTCTATAATCTGAATTTCGGGTACATGACCGTCAATTACGGGGCCTCGCTGAACGGAGCGCGCCCGGTGGATTTCTGGCGTTTCGCTACCATCAGCGGCGGCGATACCACAATTTATTCCCCCGATCAATTCGAGGAATTCAAACAGGCTGCCGCCGGCCTCCCGCGCGATTCGATATTTACAATTCCCCTGGTATCCGGCCCGCAGGAAAACCAGGTCACCAAATTCAATGATTTCAGGAGCTTTGAGACCCACTGGCGGGATGACTTCACCCGCTCCTTCACCTTCAAAGGCGATATTACCTCGCAAATCCACCCCGAACACCTGTTAAAAACCGGGGTAGAAGTTCGCTACCATGATCTCCGCTACATTGACATTCAGGACGGGGGGTTAAAAACTTCCTACTATTTTGATTCGGTGCTCGATCCCCGCAATGAGCCCGCCCCCATCCCGCCCGGCCCCTTCCCGGAATTCGGCAAAACCCGCTGGGCCTTCGATGCCTTCCCCTTCAACGTGGGCGCTTATATCCAGGATAAATTCGAAAAAGAGACCCTGATCTTGAACGTGGGCGCCCGGTTAGACTGGTTCAATACCGGTCCCACGGTCAATACCGCGGAATGGAAACAGGTTTGGGAAGACGCCACCGAATTAGAGGCGGATTGGAAAGCAGATAAGCTGAAGATCAGCCCCCGTTTTGGCGTTTCCTTCCCGATCTCCGATCGCACCGTCACCTTTTTCTCCTACGGTCATTTTAACCAGCTGCCGGAGCTGCAATTTTACTACCGCGATCCTTACAGCGGAAATTTGATCGGAAACCCGGGACTGGATTTCGAGCAAACCGTGCTGTACGAATTCGGGTTTACCCACCAGCTCAACAACGATTGGGCGTTTGATATCAAGAGCTACGCCAAGGATATTTCTCAACAAATCAATACCACCAGCCTGATAACCGATTTTATCGCCGCCGGCCAGACCGTGTACGTGTACGACAATAAGGACAACGCCCGCGCCCGGGGGCTGGAATTCCAGGCTATCAAGCGCCATTCCAACTACACCTCCGGCAAGCTGACCTATACCGTGCAGTGGGCCAACGGGTTCTCCTCCTCCGCGTTCGAGGGCTACATTCGCTCCCTGAATGATTTTCCCAATCCCATCCGGGAACGGCGCTTGAGCTGGGACATCCGCCACCAGATCATTTTCCAGGGCAGCCT
>CAZFVV010000039.1:0-43336 GCA_964522165.1 uncultured Calditrichaceae bacterium | reverse complement strand
TTAAATATTCCCGGCAAGATGTCGATATAGAAAAATGCAAAACTAAACATTAAAGGAGTCTAATTATGCAGAATATTCTTCAAGCGCTGCAAAATCTTACAAACGCGATGACCTTAATTGCTGCGCCAATCCTGGTGATTGCCCTGATTATTGCCGGGCTGAACCTGGCCAGCGCCGATGGCGGCCGCCACGAGAAAGCCAAAAAGCAGATCATCGGGATCGTCATTGCCGCAGTGGTGATATTCGGGGCTAAATTTATCGTCAACCAGTTGATCTCAATGGTCCCCGGGTCATCTTTCTAAACCGGGCTGAGAGGGTGTTTGGAAATTCGCCACTCCCGGAAGGGATCCCTTTGGGAAAAGTCACGGAGTCACAGAGTCACAGAGTCTCAAAGTCACGAGGTCTCAGAGATTCACAAAAAAACATTAAAATTCTTGGTGCAATCTTAGTGTCCTGGTGTCATTGTGGCATGTTTTTCGATTATTCAAACACGTTCTGAGACATGCTGCACTTCATTCACTATACCATAGCGAGGCTATAAGGCTGAGATGGAAAAATGTTACCGTGAAATCCAAAGCCGGGGCGAGATCGCCGGGGTGAACATCCTGGAAATGTTCATCCTGATCGCCTTTCCTATTGTCCTGTTCCCGTTTTTTACCCTGCTGGACTGGAACGTGGGAATCATTTTAATGCTCGATATTCTCCTCTACTTCGTGTTCCGCATAGGGAATAAGGTATCGCACTTCGACCACGGTTTGACCTCATTCGTGTTCTCAAAATTTGTCTGGCCCCAAAAACTCTCTGCCTTCGGGTTGGACGAGCGCACTTATTTGAAGGATGAGGATGCCTCCGCAGGGGCGGAGAAGTGGAAAAGGAAAATTAGTGGGAATGAGACGCGCTGAAGCGCGGCAATCAATGGAAACTGTGTGAGGATATGAATTTTACCAAGCTGAGAGAACGGGGAGCGTATCAGTACCGCACCTCCCTGGCCCGGTACCTGCCTTATTTAGACATTCTGGATGATTTCATCATCAAGAAAAACGGGAATTTTGTGGCCGGTTTCGAGATCGAGGCGCTGGATAATATGAGCCTTTCCGGCGATGATTACAACGGCATCGCCGCCAGCATCGAAAAGGCGCTCAATACCGTGGACCAGCAGGTCAACCTGCAATTCTATTACACCTTCGATTTTTATCCCTACAAGGGCGATTTCGTTTATACCGACGACCCGGTGTTGAATTACTTCAAGTTCCACCGCCACCAGTACTTCTCGTTCTACAAATATCTGCGCTGCCGGATGTACCTGTTCATCGATTTCGACGCCGGGAAATCCTTCAAAAATCCCCTGGGCCTCTCCTTTATGAGCGACGCCACCATCCAGCGCTTCAAAAACGAGCATATCCGCCTGGTGGTAACCCGGGAAAACGATCTCAAACCGATCAGGGCGAATTTCGAATCCACCGGCGTGCGGCTGCGGCGCTTGACTAACGGGGAGCTGGCCGATGTCCTCTACAAATCCATCAACCTGGCTGGGGATGATTTCAACGGGCAGATTTCCGGCATGGCCTTGAATAACGAGCTGGCCGCCTGCGACTATTCGGTGGAAAAAGGATTTTTGAAGATCGGCGCCCAGTACGTGGCCTGTCTCTCGCTCAGCCTGCTGCCGGAAGTGACCCGTTCCCACCACGTGATGAGCGGGATTCCCCTGCCCTACATTTTTCCTTTACTGCACGGCCTGCCCTTTCCCCACCGGGTGGTGCTCTCCACCCAGAACGTGAATATGGACCGGGAAATCGCCCGCCTCTCGCGGCAGTTGAGTTTTTCCCGTTTTATCATGAATTTTTCCCAAAACCGGGAGGGGCGCAAGAGTGAAATCCGCTATCGCGAATTAAATGAAATGCTCGATGAAATCTTCCAGAAGCACAAAAAACTGGCCAGCATCAGTCTGAACTTGATTATCAATGATACCGAGATCGAGCGGTTGAACGAGAAGATCAACCGCGCCAATTTAGCCTTCAGCCACATCGACAAAGGGCAGGCGGTGCTGGAAACCCTGGATATTCTGCCGATTTTCATCAGTTGCCTGCCGGGCAATTCCATCGAGAATTACCATCGCCTGGCGGTGAAAAATTCCAACGCCGCGCAGTTTATCAGCCTCAGCAATTTTTATAGCGGCTACCATAACGGCATCGTGGTGAAAAACCGTAACAGCGAGCCGATCCTGTTCGATTATTTCGATCCCCGCCTGAACAGTTGGAACGCCATCATCATCGGCCCCACCGGCACCGGGAAGAGCTACCTGATGCAGGCGCTGCTGCTGCAACTTTTAGAGCAGGGGGTAAAAGTGTTCGGGCTGGACGTCGGCGGGGTGGGCAATATCGGGGGCAGCTACAAAAAGATGTTCAGCCTGCTGAAAGGGCGCTACATCGAGCTGAATATCGACGATCCCATTCCCCTCAACCCTTTTGCGCTGATCAAAGATAATTTCGATACCAAAAAACAGCTTTTCCTCCGCGCCTTCATCGAGAAACTGATCCTGGAGCGGGAAGAGAAGTCCATCTCTAAAGTGGAGCAGGCCTTCATCAGCAAGGTGCTGGAAAAATACGTGGCGGAGTTCAAAGGAAAGCGCAACCTGCGCACTTTTGTGCATTATTTTGCCCAGCAGAAGGATGAAGAAGGCTACGTGGACGTGAAGCTGCTGGCCCGCAAGATGTATATGTACACCCACGGGGAGTACAGCCGCTTCCTCTGCGCCGAAGATATGATCGACATCCGGGAAGACCTGGTCTGCTTCGACCTGAAGGGGCTGGAAAACCACCCGGATTTGCAAGGGATCATCGCCATCATCATCACCGGGTTGCTGTGGGAGCTGATGGAACGGAATCTAAATCAGCAAAAAGTGATTTTTGCCGATGAATTATGGAAAGTTCTTGATGATAATACCACCATCGGGCACTTAGTGGTAGAGTTGTTCCGCACCTCCCGGAAGATGGGGGCGGGAATTTTTGCAATTTCGCAGTCGATAGACGATATAGAGTCGGTGAGTTTTTCTGCGCCGATCAAAGACAACGCGCTGAATCACTTTATCCTGGGGCATAAGCCCAAACAGTTGGATTCCCTGGCGCGGGCTTTTGGGTACGGAGAGCATGAGCTTTCCCTGATTTCCAGCCTGCGGCGGGGTGAATTCATGCTGGACCGCGACGGGCGCATTACGGTGTTGAAAATCGATACCAGCGCCTACGACCATTACCTGTTCACTACCAATCGCCAGGAAAACAACGAGTTGGAGCGGCAGCTTAACAAACACAATGGAAATTTGATGCGAGCCATCGATGAAATAGCAAAGGAGAAGACCCATGACCAGGTGGATAAAATTTAACGGCAACGGTCGGGCGATCCTGCCTGTACTAATGGTGATCTTCTGGGGTAGCGCCCTGGTAACCCCGGCGCGCGGGCAGTTTTTCGATCCCAACAATGCCCTCATCCTGAAAACCCTGCAAGAGATTTCTGCCCGGCACTACCTGACCCTGGAGGAGCAGCGCCGGCAAACCGCCCAGATGACCCAGCAACTCCGGCAGTTTTACGATAATTATACCCTGCTGCGCAGCGATGTCGAATTCAGCCAGAGCCTCTACCGGGATTTCAAGGCGATTGAGAACCTGGATTTACTGAGTTCCTATTCCACCAGCAATTTCATCCTTAACGCCGACCGCCCCGACTACTGGCTGCCCAGCATGACCGGGGAAATGAGCCGCGCAGCCATGGATGCGGAAGCAGTATTGAACAATAGCGCTGAATTGCAACGCACGTATGAGAGCTTCGCTCTTTCCGTTAACGACGAACAGGAACCGAAGGACGTGCAGCAGCGCCGCCAGAATGCCATGGCCGGCGAGCAAGCTTACTCCCAGGCGCTGTTTGAATACGCCCTCAAATGCCAGGTGCTCTCCAAAAGCTATGATTCCATGGCCGTGGCGCTCACCAACCAGGTTCAAAACGAGCAAAACAAATACACCGCCGCGGAGCGAACCCAGTTGCTGTTAGAATCGGTGAAATTGCGGGATCTTTCCAACCAGTACTATGGAAAATACCTGGAGCTTTCCCAGAAAGCCCACGGCAACGAGTTGAATATGTTCGATGAGAAGCTTGGGCAGATCCGCTCGAAAGAGAGCTGGAAAGAATTGCAGCGCCAGGCCAACAAAACCTCCCGGGTGCGTTACGGCTTTTTTGACATCATTGCCGCGCCAACGCCGTAGCGAAGAGCCGCCAGTTACGCATTACGGGATACGGAATACGTAACCGTAATGCGTATTTCGTATTCCGTAAAATGTAGCTGAAACCGTTTGCAGAGGGTGCCATGTTAGAATTTCTATTCAGCCCGGTGTTTTTCAACTCCGTCCACCAGATGGTGGATCATATTTTGCGCATTTCCATTTACATCTTCACCCTCGGGGTGGTGGTGTATTTCATCGCCATGATCTTCCGCCTCTCCACCGATACGGAGAACCGCGATAATATGTATCACTTCTTCCTGATCGGGTTCAGCGCCATCGGGCTGGCCACCTACCGCATCTGGGCGGTCTGGCTGGGGAAGATATTCGTGCTCATGGCCAGCGCCATTTTTGACCTGGAGCAGGGAAATATCATGACCGAATACCTGGGAGCCTTCTTTGCCAGCGCCGAAGGGGGCCTGCGCCTCTCTTTCTTTAACCTGCTCAGCCTGGAAACCCTCTCTTCGCTTTCCTACCTGTTAGTGATGGTGGTGTACGAAATTTTCGTGGTGATCCAGTTGATCGTACAAATTTTTCTCTACCTGTTGGGCCCCCTGGCGATTGTGCTCTCCCTTTTCCCCACCATGCGGGATACCTTCAAGGGCTGGCTGCAGAACTTTTGCGCGGTAAATTTCTGGTCCGTGCTGGTGGCGATCCTCTTTCGCCTGGTCAAAACCCTCACCGGTTCCCCGGCCTTCCAACAGGCCGTGGCCAACGGGGACAAAGGGGTGCTGTGGAGTTCCTTTGTCCTGGGCGTCATTGTCTGCGTAATCATGATCCTGATCCCCAAGCTCTCCCTGGTCATTTTCAAGGGCAACACCGCAGCGGATATGGGCAGCCACGGCATCGGCATTACCGCCGCCGTGGTGGTTTCCACGGTCTGGAAAAAGCTGAAAATGATGAGCGTTACCGCTTCTCACCAGGTGGTAAACCAGACCACCTCCGGGGTGATCTCCGGCGCCCAGGCCATGGGCCGCAGCGCTTCGACCCTTTCTGCCGATTCCGCCATCAAATCGCTTACCAGTGGAGGAGAAGGGGCCCGGGAGGCGTGGCCGTTCGAGGGATCCGCGATCCGAAACAGGGAGGGAGGGTATTAATTGGCAATTGCCAATTCTCAGTTGCCAATTCCCAGTTGCCAGTGGCCAATTCTCAATTGCCAATTGAAAATTATTCTGGGAACTGCTTAAGGACATGGAGGGTAAAAGCCGATGATTTATATCAAAGCATTCGGATGGATCCGAATCACTCACGGAAGAAAACACCGGAAAGGATTTCCGCAGCAAGGCCGTTGAAGGAAACGCTTGATTTTCGGGAAGAAATATCGTAAGGTATGCGCCGATGGCGGAAAGAACCAAATACTACGAGATTTACGGGGAGCTGGTAAAGAACAAGATTTATTTGCAGCGACTAGTAATTGGGCTGATCGCCCTGAACCTGGTGTTGGTAGTGTTATGTTATATCGGATTTACCCGGCCCGGCCAGACTTTCGTGATCAAAGACGGTTACGCCTACGCCGCCCGGGCTTATGAGTATGAGCGCTCGGTACACGAAGTGCGCAAGTTTTGCTACGAATTTGCCAAAAACCTGCTCGAATTCAACCGCGATAGCTTCAACGCGAATATCAAAACCGCCCTGCAGATGTGTTCCGAAGAGTTGGAATACGGGATGTACGAGACCATCAAGAACTCCGATATTCCCCGTCTGGTGCAAAACACTCTCGGAACCATCCAGTTTCAAATTCGAGAAATCCTGGTCAAAGAAGGCGATCCCTTCCGGGTGCGGGTAAACGGCCAGCAAATCTTTCCCGGCCAGCCTACTCCTATCAACATTACCTTCGATTTGGAAATTATTGTGGTAGCCCGCACGGAGAACAATCCCTGGGGGTTGCGGATCGTTAATTTCAAACAGATTTAAAGAAAATAAGAACCTTAGACAGCTATGAACCGGTTTACCTTTAACAGCGCATTTTTTTTGATCGTCCTTCTGGGCGTCGGCAGCGCCGCCCTTGCCCAGCGGGAGCGGGTGGTGCGGGTCGCGCCGGGGTTTGCCACGGTCATTGTATGCCCCGCGCCCCCGGAATTGGTGACAGTCGGAAACATGGACGCCTTCTCGGTGCAGAGCGCCGGGAATTACATCCTGATCAAGCCATTAGTTAACCGGGGCACCACCAATATGTTCATCAAATCCGGGCCTGAATCCTTCAATCTCTTGCTGAATATTACCGACAACCCGGAATTGGAGGTTCGCCTGGTTCCACCCGCGGGAAGCCTGTCGCCACAGGCCCCCGGCGGAGAGGGACCCGCCCCAAACCCGGACGGCGGCTCCGGCCCAAAATCATCCAACATCAGCCCCCAGGCGATGTCGATTCTCTCGGAGCGCTTTAAAGCCAACAATCGCTATACTTACAGCGTCAACAATTCCAATATCACCTTTGCGGTGGACCACATGAAGCAGATCAAAGATAAATTTTTCCTGCTCGTGACCATCGTAAATGATTCCAACATTCCTTATGATGTGGGCTACGTGCGCTTCAAGTTAGTGGATTACAAGCGGAATTTCGTTTTCGGAAAAAAGAAGCTCAAAGAGATGGAGATGGAACCTTCTAACGTCTATTACAATCCCCGCATCCCGCCCCACTCCTCCGGACGACTGCTCTTTGTTTTTGATAAACACGGTTTCTCCGAGCGGAACACCCTGAGCATCAAGTGCAGCGAAGAAAACGGACGCCGCGACCTGGAGATAGAAGTGCCGGGGTCTATCATGGAGTGATGGAGGAATGGGGTGATGGATAAAATGTCATTTGATTCAATAAAGGTGGTTCAATGAAGTTAAGTAATAAGCTGCCGGAGCGTCTCAAACTCTCCGGAATGTCCCGAAAAATTAAAGTGATTGCCGGTATCGGCGCGGTGGTGGTGCTTCTGCTGCTGTTTTTTATTAATTCGCTTATGGACATGACCACTACTTCCGGCAAACCGAAAGTCAACCTGGTGCCCCAGAAGGAACGGCCCAAGAAAAATCTGAATTACGATTTCATAAAACTGGATACCCTTCAGATTCCCAATTTTACGCAGCGGGACCAGACTCAACAACCCCAGTCCCTGCCGGCGGAAAATTTCCCCCACTCGCAGCCTTCGCTCCCGCAGCCGAAATCGTCTCCCTCTAACACGCCCCTGCTGTCGGAACCGGCCGCTTCTTCCTCTCAAGGGGTAAACTCCGCACAAGGGGTAAACCGGAATCCCAACATGATTGTGATGAACAGCCTCTCACAAAGTGCTCAGTCGGGCGGCGGCTCAATTGGGGCGTATGCTAGCGGGCGGGAATCGGCGTTAATCAAAGTGGTGATACCGGAGAGCACCCCGGTGGCAGATGGCAGCCTGGTCATTGCCCGGGTTCTGCGGGATTCCAAATGGGGCGACGTAAATATCCCCCGGCGCACCAAGCTGATCGGCATCGCTTCCTTGTTCAATAACCGGGTGCAAATCAATTTCCGGGAGGCGGTGATCAATGATTCCAGCCGTACCTGCACCGGCAAGGCCTACGATTTAAAACAAATGGAAGGAATCGGTTACTCCCCGCTCAGTAATGAAGCCAAAGAAATTCTGATGGATGAGCTACGGAATGTCACTTCCGGGGTGCCGGTGGTGGGGAGCGTTACCAGCCGCGCCGCTTATTCGGGCAGCTTCACCCAGGAGGTGGCGGAACTGGAGGAAGGGTTGGAATTTTACGCCTTGATTACGGCAATTTACTAATCGTTAGTTGTCGATGGCCGGTTGTCCCTCGCCAATTAATCGCTATTAAACGAGAAAAGAGCTATGCGATATACCATTTCAGTTCTGCTGACATTGTTGGCGGTTTTTATCGTTTTCTTCTCCTGCGAGAATCACGGCGACCCGTTTTCCGGATCCAATACCACGCCGGAAATTCAACAATTTGCTTTTGATGATGACTCGCTGAAATTTACCACGGCAAACCCCTTCACCATCACCCTGCAGTACCGCGACGCCGAAAACCAGCCCCTGGTGGCCACGTTCAGGTTTCTGTCCGGGAGCGGTGACATCATTGAATCGCAGTTTAGCGGAATTTCCCGCACCGATAATACCATCTCTTTTGACGTGCCCAGCCAATTCAATGACAAGATCGATTTTATCCCCGATACTACCGGCAAAGTAGAGATCGAGCTGGAGCTTTCCGATAAAGTCAAAATCTCTACCCGCGGCGCCAAAACTTTTTTCTACAAGAACCTTGCCCCGGTGGCTTCCTTTACCTATCGCCTGCTCACCAATGTCAGCCCATACCAGATGGAAGTGGATGCTTCGGATAGCTACGATCCGGACAGTTCTCAGGGGGGAGGAATAGAATTGTATATCTGGGACTTTGGCGACGGCGACCGCGATTCCTCTAATTCCAACACCAATCAACATATTTACACCAATGCCGGCACCTATACGGTTAAGCTAAAGGTAAAAGATAACGACGGAGAGTATTCGAAAATCAAGGAGCAGGTCGTTTCGACCAATAACCAGCCCCCGGTCGCTTCCTTGCAAGTGAACCCGGTGAACGGCGCCGCCCCGCTGCTCATTAACTATACCGCCACCAACAGCCAGGACCCCGATGGACAAATCGTGGCCTACCGGATCGATTTCGATGACGGCAGCAGCACCCTGGACAGCGCCGGCACGCATTTGTATAATGTGGATAAAGATTACCGGGTAAAATTGCGGGTAACCGATAACTTAGGGCAGACCGATACCACCAGCGTGCTGGTTCGGGTGGCCACTCCCCCGGTCGCGGTGCTATCGGTTTCTCCTACCCAGGGTCCGTTTCCCCTGCAATGCTTGTTTAATGGAACAAGTTCGTACGATCCCCAGGATCCACAGGGACTCTACCCACTGGATTTCGAAATCTTCATCAACAATCAATTGATTTATAGTGATATTGACAGCGTGGTGCACACCTTTAACACACCGGCGGTAGATCCATACCAGGTGCGCCTGGAAGTCACCAGCCAGCGCAACGGGCTCACCGCCCAGGCCACCCGGGCGGTTACGGTAACCAACCTGGATCCCGAGGCGGACTTTACCTGGACACCCAACATTCCCGGGCACCAACAACTGGTCACTTACACTTCCACCAGCAGCGATCCCAATCCGACCGATTCGATCAGCTATTACCGCTGGACCTTTCCCTTTGGAGACGTGATCCAGGGACCGGATAAACGGGTGGTCACGAAAATTTTTGACGCCGGGGTAGATACTTATAAAGTCAAATTAGAAGTATGGGACAAATACCGGGGAACCCCCTTCGAGGGATACGACTTCATCACCAAGATCATTCCTAAAAATACCCCTTGAAAAAGTAACTCATATGCGATCAGAGGACAGAACCGCCGGTGAATACGATGCCTGATACGGAAAAGAGCGGGGTTTCCTGGAAAGCGCGACGCTTGCAGCCCCTTTACATGTTGGTTTTAGCTGTGATACTACTGTGCAGCTCCTTGAATGCCCAGGAACCTTTCTACTTTCATACCATCCATACCCATGGCCTTACCCTGGCCGGCGGGCGCACGGTCAAGTTGAATTACATGTACCAGGTATCCCGCAGCCGCCAATTCAAGCTTTCCGGTATCTATATCCGGGATTCTTATAACCTGGATCTTAACGAGATAACCGCAGACGTTTACAACCTGAATCTCCAATTCCAGTATGTTCTGCTCAATTTCGACAAGGTGTTCGTGAACGTTTCCCTGGGGGCGGGCGGGCATTACTTGAAGGCGAGGGACCTGCTCAACGTCGAATATGATGAATGGCGGGTAGATTTTGTCGTCGGTGGGCAGATGGAATTTTACTTGGTACGTAATAAAATCGCCCTCACCCTCGACTATGACTTTTTAATTACTCCCTGGAGCCGGATTTACGATTTCCTGCACCTTCCCAACGTTGGATTAACCCTGTTTATGTTCTAACCCCTCTTAATTGGCAATTGCCAATTGGTAATTGCCAAGTACCTGTTGTTTCAAGACATTTTTTATTGTCCCCCGCGCATCACTCCGCGGTAAGTCGCAGAATTTCCACCAACATTACCAGCGCCTTTTCCATGTCTTCCACGTAAATGTGCTCTTCTAAGGAGTGCTCTAAGCGCGCCCCGATTCCGACCACCGCGGTTTCGATCCCCCGGTTATTATACACCGAGGCATCCGTGAAGCCGGTAATGAAGGTTGTTCGGGCCGCAATCCCGGCTTTTTGAAGCGCCTTTTTAGCGATGCGCACGGTAGCGGCGTTTTCCGGAATGCTGACCGCCCGGAAGAGATTTTCCATCTTGATCTCCGCCTTCGCGCCTACCGATTCCACCTGCTCCCGGATCAGCTTCACAATTTCATCGGCTAATTTCTGCCCCTTCTCGTGGTTCAAGCTGCGGCACTCCGCCCAAAAAGAGGCGCTTTCCGGCACCCCGTTGCGCACCATCCCGCCCTGGATCACCCCCACGTTGGCGGTGGTTTCGTGGTCCAATCTTCCCAGGGGCATAATGACGATCGCTTTGGCGGCGGCTAAAATCGCATTAATCCCTTTTTCCGGCTCCATGCCGGCATGGGCGGAGCGTCCTTTCACTTCCACGTCGATGGTGAAATAGGAAGGGCCTCCGATGACGATGGTCTCCAGGGTATCATTATCCAACAAGAATCCGTTTTGGGCGCTCAACAGGCTGAAATCGAGGTTCTTCGCGCCTAACAATCCCACTTCCTCCTGGCGGGTAATCGCAATCTCCACCGGCGGGCGCAGCGGGGCGACGCGCAGAGCTTCCAACATTTCCGCAATGCCGGCTTTGTCATCTGCTCCCAAAATGGTATCGCCCTGGGAGCGGATCACCCCGTCTTTCAGAACCGGCTTGATTCCTTTACCCGGTTTGACGGTATCGGCGTGGCAGGAGAGCATGATCGGCGCTTTGCCCGCCGCGCCTTTAGCGGGCAGTTTGGCAACCAGGTTTCCGTAGGCGTCTTTTTGCGCCTCCCCGCCTAATTTGATAAATTCCTTTTCCAGATAAGCGATCATTTGCGCTTCGTTGCCGGATTCGCTCTCGATTTGCACCATTTCCATGAACTGTTTGATCATGCGGTCGGACATATTAAGCCCTCTCTTGTTCTTTTGCTGGCAGTTGAAGGGACGTAGAAAAAGGTAGTCCTAAACGATTAATGCTGCTTAAAGAAGTGTATATGCCATTCCCATGAAGCCTGTCCCCGTGAATACGGGGAGTGGAAATCCATAAGCTCAACAGAAACAGTGGATTCCCGGCTTGCACCTTGGGGGCTTTCGCGGGAGGGCGCAGCACAAATTGCACATTTTACCTCAGCATATTAAGAACTATAATCCCGTAGGGATGATCGAGAATAGCCCGGAAATTTATTCCCGGGGTTAAAAAGCAGGGTACTCTCCAAAGCCCCGAAGGAACGACCGAAATTGCTTTAGTAACAATGTTACCTCCCCTTTCAATCGTCCCTAAGGGCTACGGTTTATACACATCTTTACGCAATCCATGAGGCAAGATTAAGATGTCACCCCGCTGGGGTTAAATTGATGCGATTTGACAAAGATTCAGCTTAAAAAACCGCGGAACGGTGAGTTTATCGAACCATGTGGTAAAATGCGTAACATCAGATAGTAAGTTGATCAGTATCAAGACCAAAGAACCCCAGGGGGTAACATAAATGATGCTAAAATGGTATTTCAGGAAAATCCCTCTGTTGCGCAGTTTCGCGCCCCGGATTATTTGATCCCCAACAATTCCACTTCAAAGATCAGGGTGGAATTGGGCGGGATGGCGTGGCCGGCGCCGCGGCTGCCGTAGGCTAGTTCCGCGGGAATGTACAATTCCCATTTGGCGCCCGGCTGCATCAGTTGCAAGGCTTCGGTCCAGCCTTTGATCACCTGATTCACGCCAAAAGTGGCCGGCTGGCCGCGGTCGAAGGAGCTGTCGAATTGGGTGCCATCGAGCAATTTGCCGCGATAATGCACCGTTACCTCGTCGGTTGCTTTCGGGGAGGGTCCCGAACCCGCCTCAATCACTTTGTACTGCAATCCGCTGGGCAGGGTCACTACCCCTTCTTTATTCTTATTTTCTGCTAAAAAGGCTTCTCCTTTGGACAAATTTTCCTCCGCTAATTTTTTCTGGTTCTCGTTGAACTTCACCCGCATCGCTTGTTGAAATTTACTTACATTCTGGTTCATCTGGGTTTTATCCAACTGATTTTCCTTATCATCCATGCCATCGCGGAAACCTTTCATGAGGGCATCCATGTCAATTTCATCCGCACCCAGTTTGAAATTCTCCCCCATTTGCAGTCCCAGGCTGTAGCTCAGGGTATCTTTGGAGGTTTTGAGCGAAGCCGGCCCGCTGGAAGAGCTTTGGCAGGCAACCATCATCGCTGCAATCAGCATCATCACTGCATAACGCATTGAAAGTCCTTTCGTGTTGTTGTGAATAGTAAGTTTTAGTTCCTGCATAACCATATTTGCTTTAGAAGCCCCCAATCATAAGCAAAATTGCACCTTAATACCACATCCAAAAAAATTACCCCTGCCCCGCCGGCTTCACTCGCTCCCTCTATTCCGGCGAAGCGGCTTCAGGCAAAGGTAGCGCGCCCATCTCGCGGGCGAATTACCTTCTCGCCATCGAAGATCCGCAGGGGAAAACCGGCGGGAAGAGAAATTCTCTTGAACGGTAAAAAAAATCGGGGTAACTTGCTTCCGCCTCAAAGGTATGACAGGCGTCCCGCCTGTCAAAACTATTAACCGACGGGTAAGGTTTTGAATATGACAAGAACTAAAGGCCTGTGGCTAACTGGCGGGCGCCATGCCCGTGCCGGGTATTTGGTCTTTTTCTTTACCATTATCAGCAGCGTTCTTTTTGCCCAGGGCAGGGTGTTGGATGACTTCGAATCCACTGCCGGCTGGATACCCATCGCTGCCGACGCGGTGGAAATCGACACCGCCGCCGCGGCGGGGCTGCGCGGCCAGGCGATCCGCATGGATTTCAATTTTACCACCGGAACCGGCTACTGCGGCATCCGCAAGCAGTTTCCCCTGGAGTTGCCGGAGAATTTCCAATTCACCTTCTACCTGAAGGGTGATGCGCCGGTCAACAATTTCGAGTTCAAGTTAGTGGATGAGAGCGGCGACAACGTCTGGTGGTACAATCAGCGCAATTTTGAATTCCCCGGGGAGTGGCGCAAGATCACCATCAAAAAGCGCCACATTCAATTTGCCTGGGGGCCTGCCGAAGATCACAGTTTGAAGCGCATCGACAAGATCGAATTTTTCGTGGCCTCTTCCACCGGGGGAAAAGGCTCCATCTACCTCGACGATTTCCGTTTCGAATCCCTGGCGGTTCCCGATACCACGCCGCCGAACCCGGTTGCCAGCACTTCCAAAAAATCCGATAAAAAACACCCCCCGCAGCACCTTTTCGACGGCAATCCCAACACCTACTGGCTGAGCGCTAAAAAACCGCCCCAACAAGATTTGATCATCGACCTGCAAAAACACTATGAATACGGCGGGCTGGTCATCGACTGGGATGAAACCGATTATGCCGAGCAGTATAACATTTTGGTCTCGCAGGATCAAAAAAACTGGGAAACCGCCTACAGCGTGGCGCGCGGGAAGGGCGGGCGCAGCTACATTTATTTGAAAGATTCCGAATCCCGCTACCTGAAGCTGCAACTGCTGAAGAGCAGCCGCGGCAAAGGCTACGCCATCCGCGATTTGTACATCAAAGCGCTGGATTTTTCCGATTCCCCCAATAATTTTTTTGCAGAAATTGCCAAGGACCGTCCCCGGGGATATTTCCCGCGCTATTTCTACAACGAGCAATCCTATTGGACCATCGCCGGGGTGAACAACGACAGCAAAGAGGCGCTGATCAACGAGGAAGGCATGGTGGAGGTGGATAAAACCCGCTTCTCCATCGAGCCTTTTTTATACCAGAACGGGCGGCTGATTACCTGGAACGAGGCGCAGACCTCGCAAAACCTGGAGAAAGAGTATCTGCCCATCCCCTCGTCAACCTGGGCCGTGGGGAATTTACAACTGCAAACCCAAATCTTCGCCGATGGCCCGCCGGACAGCTCCGTGCTTTACCTGAATTACACCCTCAGCAACGTCGGGCCGGACAGCGCCAATGGGGCGCTCTACCTGGCCATTCGTCCCTTCCAGGTGAATGCTCCCTGGCAATTTTTGAACTGGCCGGGCGGTACCGCGAAGATCAAAACCATCCGCCAGGCTGAGAATTATATCCTGGTGAACGAAGAGAAAGCGGTAGTGCCGCTCACTCGCCCGGATGGCTTCGGGGCGGCGGAATTCGACGAGGGCGATATTACGGATTACCTCTCTCGCAATACCCTCCCCGGCCGCAGCGATCTGAAAGACCATTTCGAGCACGCCTCCGCAGCGTTGAAATTTGCTTACCGGCTCGCCCCGGGAGAGCGCAAAACCGTGCGACTGGCGGTTCCCTTTCACCATTCCGATCCCCAACTAACGCCCCTGGCGGCGGAAAACGACGTGGAAAGCCGCCTTCAGGAAGTCAGCGATTTTTGGGAGGAGAAGATCAACACCGTGGAATTCAACCTGCCTCCCTCGGCGAACCGGTTGGTCAATACCATTCGCTCCAACCTCGCTTACATCCTCATCAACCGCGATGGCCCCGGCATCCAGCCCGGCTCCCGCTCCTACGAGCGCTCCTGGATTCGCGACGGCTCCCTGACCTCCTCCGCGCTGCTGAAATTCGGCATTCAGGAAGAAGTGAAAGCGTTCCTGAACTGGTATGCCGGGTACCAATACCCGGACGGCAAGGTTCCCTGCGTGGTGGACCGGCGCGGCCCCGACCCGGTGCCGGAGAACGACAGCCATGGCCAATTGATCTTCGCGATCCTGCAATATTATCGTTTTACCGGCGACAAATCCTTCCTGGAAGGGCGTTTCGAGAACGTCAAAAAGGCGGTGGGGTACATGGATTCCCTGGGCGCTCTTCGCCGCACGGATAAATATCTCCGCGGCGATAACCCCATCGACCGCGCCTGCTATGGGCTGCTGCCGGAATCCATCAGCCACGAGGGCTACTCCGCCAAACCGATGCACTCTTACTGGGACGATTTTTTCGCCCTGAAAGGCTATAAGGATGCGGTGGAAATTGCCAAAACCCTGGGCCGGCGCGAAGAGGCGGAGCAATGGACCCGCTCGCGGGACTCCTTCCGCGCCAACCTCTACAATTCCTTGAAAATGGCGATCAATATCCACCGCATTGATTACCTCCCCGGCTGCGTGGAATTGGGGGATTTCGACGCCACTTCTACCGCGATTGCGATCTATCCTTGCAACGAGCTGCGCAACCTGCCCCAACCCGAGGCGCAAAACACTTTTGACCGCTATTACGACTATTTCCTGAAGCGCCTGAGTGCGGATTTTCAATGGAAGGACTACACCCCCTACGAGGTGCGGTTAATCGGCAGCTTCATCTATTTGAACCAAATCGAACGCGCCCATGAGTTGATCGAATTTTTCTTTTCCGATCAAAAACCGGCGGGATGGAACCACTGGGCGGAGGTGGCGCGCAAAGGAGACCGCACTCCCGGGTTCATCGGCGATATGCCCCATACCTGGGTAGGCTCGGATTTCATCAACGCGGCGCGGGCGATGTTTGTGTACGAGGACGAATCCAGCCGGGCGCTGGTGGTCGGGGAGGGATTATACGAGGAGTGGATCAATGCCCCGGAGGGGATGAGCGTTCGCGGTTTGCCCACCTATTACGGGCGGTTGAATTATTCCATCCGGAAAACCCAAACCGGCTACCGGGTAGAGTTGAGCGGGGATGTAAAACTCCCCGAAGGCTGGATTAAAATCCGCAATTTTAAAGGCATGGCAGCCTCCCGCATCCTGATCAACGGAACTCCCTGGGAAGACCCGGATGCGCAATATATCCACGTGCCGGAATTCCCGGCAGTGGTGGAAATTCGGTATTGAACGCTCGGGCTACCATCCCGGAATGCCGCGATGGCAGCCTTGCAAATGAGATCTGAGAAATTAATTCTGGCCGCAGAGTTTCATTTTGGAAAAACCTGAGTGACTCAGTATTCTTTTTGTAACAAAAGTTACTTTTCTCCCCCGGGAACTGGTTTAAGATGAACGCAATAATTTTTTAAAATAGAAAACTTAATCTGGGGTGAAAAGCATGAATCATAATCTCTCATTTATCAATTTCTGGGTGTTGTGCTTGGCAGTTGCCGGCGTTTTTGCCCAGGGAACAGTGAATTATTCCTGGCGCTATTACCGCCCCGGCAATACCGGCATCCAGGGCGATTACTGCGAAGCAGTGTGGATTGGCCCGGACGGGAATCCTTACATCGGCGGTTACGAACCAGCCTTCGAAGAAGGTGGCTTCGCCAAATTTGTTCAGAGCGAAAATCGCTGGATCAACTATTCCAACGTGGACTACCCGGTGATCGGCCATCCCGATATTACCGGCACGACCCGGGTCAGCGACATTACCCAGGACAGCCAGGGAAACCTGTGGTTGGCGACCTGGCGGGGAGTTTTGAAGTTCAATCCCGCCATTGGCCCTGCTTCGCTGGTCAACTACGCGTCGGCAAGTCCGGCCATCGCAGAAGGCGGTTGCCGCGATCTCGACCTCGCGCCTGATGAAACAATCTGGTTTGCATTAATAGGGTTTGGGGGCAGCCAGGGTGGGTTGGTGCGTTACACGCCCGCCGCCAATGATTGGCATTATTGGACCGGCGGTTCCGTTCCGCAGGGAGGGAATAATTGGCCGATGCTGGTTTGGTCTGTTCGATATGTCTCGGTGCAACCCAAACTCGGCGGCGGTTACCTGGTCTGGTGTTCCAGTGAGAACAGTTCCGCAATCGTCTCGTTTGATTCCGCCACCCAGCTCTTTACCTACCATGAATTCTCTTATACAATCGGCAGTATGTTGGAAATGCCCGGAAAGGATTGTGTTGATGACGCCGGCAACCTCTGGATGCGCCGCTTTGCCGGTTTCGTGGGAAACCAGGCTGTTTTCACTCTTGACTATCGCAAGCTCGATGGCACCTGGGTTACCCCTGCCCAGCCGGCGCTGCCAGCGGTTTCTCCACCCATATGGGCTTTCCGCGCCTTTGGGGACCAGCAGGCGCTGCTAGTAGATGGAAACAGCAGGGTGCTTCGATTTGACGGAACCAATTGGATTGATCTGGGCATTTGGCGCGAGGGCGCGTTCAGCTACGATGTGAACATCGATGCCGCGGGCAATGTTTGGGCTTGCGGGGTTGGCGGGGCGGCTAAACGGGATGCGGCAACGGGCTTCTGGCAGCGCTACCGGGTTACGAACACCAGCCAGTATGATCTTTTCAATGAAGATTTAAGCATCGATCCGGAAACCGACAATCTGTACGCCTGCGCGAACGCAGGTGCGGGCTTCGGCGGGATGACGTTGTTCGACGGAACCCGTTGGATCGGCTTCAACGACGCCCAATATGGATTGGGATACCCCTGGCCTTTTCCTACCGACAACAGCGAGGCGGTAGCATTCCGGCCCTCCAATACTCAGGTTGCCGTCAATCCGATGTACAATGGCCTGCACGAATGGAATGGCTCCACCTGGACAAACCTGAACGGCATGAGTACCAGCGTCGGCCTGGTTGAGGATTCATTCGGCCGGCTGTGGTCGTTGGGCGAATATTTTTCGTTACAGTTTTACAACGAAGTGAGCTGGACCTCGGTTCCCAACAACGGCGCATGGGGCAACAACATCCAGGTCGATCCGGAAATGCCGGGCGCGGTTTGGGTCAGCACCTACGCGGAGGTTATCCGCACTGACGGCGTCTATCGCTTTTCGCGAGACTACACTCAATTCCCGGAACTGGATCCGCAGAGTGACCTCTTCACCACCGTCGCTGCCGCGCCTGACGGAATCGCCTGGTTAGGGTCCACCCAGGGAATGTTCCGAATCGATGCCAATACCGGCGCCTACCAATATTTCACTTCCCTGGGCGGCATTTCCTGTATGCAGGCCAGCCCGTTGGCGGTTACCCCGGACGGCCGGGTCTGGTTTAACCTGTTCGATCCTTCCGGCGCCGGTCCCCACGGCCTGGCCTGGTTCGACGGCGTTAACGCCGATATTTTCCCTGCGCCGCTGCAGGGGGAACCGCAATGGGGCGGGCTGCCGCACGCGCAAATTAAAGACCTGGAGGTGCACGTACCTCCTAATTCTAACTCTTATGAGATCTGGATGAGTTGCGCCAGCCGCGGAATTGCGGTGCTCACCGTTGCCGATAGCCCGGTGGCAGTGAAGCCCGGGGAAACCGCGCCGATGGATTTCGCGCTGGAGCAGAATTACCCCAACCCCTTTAATCCCTCCACCGTTATGCGTTTTACCCTGCCGCAAACCGGAGCGGTAACGTTAAAAATATTCGATCTCCAGGGCCGGCTGGTGCACACTCTAGTGGAGGGAACGCTCCCCCCGGGCAGCCAGAGGGTAGAGTGGAACGGCGCAAATGCTGAAGGGAATCCTGTTTCCAGCGGGGTATATTTCTATCAATTGAAGGTCGCAGGCCAGGTGTTGACCCGGAAAATGATCCTGCTGCGGTAGGCGGGGATGATGAAAGCTGGGTTTTACCTCAACCGGGATTGATCCCGGGACAACCGGAGCTCGGCTAAAATTATTCCAACCCCCTCAACGGAGAGACGGTGATTCGCTTCCGGCCGGGCCGGTCGTTCAGCTTTCTAACTGCTCATATTCCGGCTCGACTGGAAGGGTAAACGAAAATTTGCTCCCGATATCGGGCTGGCTTTCCGCCCAGATCTCACCGCTATGGAGATTCACGATTTCTTTGCAGATGGACAGCCCCAGGCCGGTTCCCCGAACGTTGAAGCCCTGGTTGGCATCCACTTGCTCATACTTCTCAAAAATCCGTTCCAGTTGATCATCAGGAATGCCGGCGCCGGTATCCTGCACGGAAATACAGGCATAGTGTTTGTCTTCCCTCTCTCCCATTCGCCCCAGCCAGCCGGATTTGATGAAGATACTGCCGTTTTCCGGGGTAAATTTAATAGCGTTGCTGAACAAGTTGTTCAACACCTGCTCGATTCGCAGGCTGTCGAAGCACAGCGGGGGCAGGTTGCGATCCAAATCCATGTCAATGTGCAGGTTCTTGCTCTTCACCAGCACCCGGTGGCTCTCCACCTGCTGCTCGATGAGCTGGTTGATATTGTTCAGCTTCGGTTCTATGGTAAATTTGCCTACTTCCAGCTTGGAGGCGACCAGGAAATTATCCACTAATGCTAACACCTTTTTGACGTTTTCTTTGGCGATGTCCAACAATTCTTCCTGCTCCGGGTTGATTTCCCCCACCACCCGGCTGCGAATCAATTCGATGAATCCCTGGATCACGTTCATGGGAGAGCGCAGGTCGTGCACGATCATGGAATTGAAATCCGCCTTCATGCGCTCCAGGTTTTTGATCACCCGCAAATCGTTCAAAACCAGGAAAAACCCGGCCCTCTCGCGCCGCTCATAAAGCGGAAATCCGAACAGCGACACGGAGATGATTTCTCCCGGGCGGCTCACCAGCTCGAATTCCAGGTTTTCCAACTGGGTGGTGTCATCTTTCTCCGCAGCCGATAATTTTTCCATTACCTTTTGCAAACCGGGGCGGGATTTTTCGGCAAAAAAATCCGCCAATTTTTTTGACAATACCTGCGACTCCGGAACCCCTACCAGCTTGCGGAACGCGGGATTGGCATACATGATCTCTCCCCGCTGGTTGCAAGTAACCAGCCCCAGGCTCATGGTTTCCGCCAGGGAGCGATAGCGTTCTTCGCTGGCGCGCAGTTTATCGAACAACACCGAGTTTTCCACTGCAATCGCGGCCTGGTTGGCGTAGAATTCCAGGGGTGAAATTTTCTCCACGGTCGGTTTCAGCCGGTCCACCGGATCGTGAACGATCATATATCCCAGGATTTTGTTGCGGGTCTCCAGGGGAAGAATCAGCAAATCGTTTTTCTGCCACTCCGTGGCGGTGTGGGGAGAGGCTTCCGCTCCGTTGTTCGAAGCCGCCATAACATGGGAATTATAAAAATACGCGCTGCTCAACTCGCTGCACTGCTTCAAAAAGTTGAAGAATTTTTTGACCCCGATCGGCCTGGAAAAATCCAGGTCCAGGTCGAAATTCTCTTTGAACCCCACCAGGTTGCTGACCCGCAGCCGCTTACCCGGCTCGTCTTCTAACAAAATGGCAATATCGTTCCAGCCCAGGGTTTTCCGCACGCTCATGGCAATGCGCGACAGTTTGTTGTGCAGGCTGAGGTCCAGCTTGATCTCGTTGCCCAGCTCGAAAATCCGCGACAGTTGTTTCAGCTTGAATTGGGCTTCTTTCACCTCCTGGGCGTCTTCCAGAACATTTTGCGTTCGCCGCACCACCTCTTCCGCCTTGTGAATTTCCACAATGCTGAAACGTTCTTTTTCCTGGCTCTTGTTGACGATCAGGGCGCCGGTAATCTCGTTATGAACTTTTAAGGGCAGCACCAGAATGTGCTGGTAGTTCAATTTTTGGAAAATCGCGATGGTCGCCGGCCCTAACTTGCTTTCCAGCGCCACGTTTTCGAGGGAGCGCACTTCCCCTTTCTCGATCATCTGGCTCAGGAAGTGCTCCCGGGTGAGAAATATCATGTTTTTTTCCGGCGGGCCGCTGGCTTTATCTTTCTCCGCAAAATGGTAATACTTGGGAAAAAGGAATCCGAAACCTTTATTGTACTGCCAGAAGATGGTGCTGGAAGCATCGGCGATTTCGTTCAGCCGTTTGCAGGTGTGTTGAAAAATATTGCCTTCGTCGAAGTGGTTGGTAATCAACTGATCCGAAAAGCTGCTAACGTCCTGGGTTTCCGCGCCGGCGAGGGTTTTATCCAAAATACGGGTGGAGATAAATTGCGCCACTTCGTTGAGCAAGCGTATTTCCTGATCGCTCAACGGCGACCTTTTGCTGTTGCCGACCAATATCGCGCCAAAATTCCGTTCCCGTAAATGGATCGGCAGGAAAAACACCTGCGAGACCGGCCATCCCCATTTGCGCAGCTTGTCAAACGCCGGGGGGTCTTCATCCTGGTCGCGGAGAAAAGGAACCCCTTCCCGCATCCAATCTTCAACGATTTGCTCAAAGGAATGTACCGAGCCGGTAATTTTGGGGTGCGTGGGAGGAATGAACTGGGAGAAGTGTTCCAGGTGGCGCATCTGCTTATCGAAGGTGAAGATGCAGCAATAATCCATCCGGATCGACTTGGGAAGATAATGTACCAGGCGCTCGAACACCCGGTTGATGTCGCGCTCCTGATAGACAATCCGCAGCACGTTGTTGATGTCTTCCTCAAAGCGGTTTTTGCTGGCTTCATCCGATAAATTTTGCTCGATATTGCGGATGGTGAGGAGGTTGTGCACGATCTCTTTGAAATCATTGCTGTCTTTCTGGAGAAAAATCCGTTTAGGGGGCAGCTCCACGCGAACTTTCTCGAAAGACAGGTTCTCGCCTAAGAGCAGCAGGAACCACAAATCCTGAACCGGGCTGAGGGTCTGCATAATTTGCAGGGTGGAGAGATACTTTTCCGATTCTTCATCCACGTGGATGATCAACAGATTCGGTTTTACCCGGTTGATCAATTGCTCTACTTCGGAAATGTTGGGAGCATAGAAAAACTCCAGATGCTGATCCGTCAAGCTCTTGCCCAGGTGCTTGAAGAGCGCCTTGGTGGGTGTGAATACCACTACTTTGAAGTGCGGATTGTTCATGGTCATACCGATAGTGAGACGTAATGCGTGACGCGTAATGCGTATTTCGTATTCCGTTACGCATCACGCATTAGGTTATTTGTGTTGATCCTGCAAAGGCCGGTTTCGTAAATAAATTTGAATCAGGCCGTCCAAAACCAGGTGATGCTCCACGTGTTGAATATAAGCGCTTTTCGGGGCGATCAAACGGCTCAATCCGCCGGTGGCCACCACTACCGGGGTAGCGGACAACTCTTCCCCGATCATCTCGATCAGCCCATCGATCATTTTTACCGTCCCCAACATCACCCCCGACTGCATACTTCGTTCAGTGGTCCTTCCGATCACCGAAGGCGGAAATTCCAGGGCGATGGAAGGTAATTTGGATGCTCTTTCGTGCAGGCCCCGGGCGGCGGTCTCCAGCCCCGGGGCGATTACCCCGCCCCGGTAAACCCCCTTCGCAGTAACCACGTCGAAGGTTGTGGCAGTGCCCATATCTACGATTACGGCAGGTCCTCCAAATTTATTAAACGCTGCCACGGCATTGCAGAGGCGGTCGGCGCCCACGCTGTAGGGCGGCTCATAATCGACCTCGATACCAAGATCAAGGGTATTATCGACCACCAGGGGATTTTTTTTAAAATATTTATGGCTTAATTTTTCAAAAATGCGGGTAATGTTGGGAACCACCGAAGCAATCGCCAGGTCCCTGATTGATGTGAGAGGGAGTTCCTTCAGGCCCAAAAAATGCTGGATATAGACCATCATTTCATCCTCTGTGCGATGCACCCCGGTGGCGATCCGCCAACTGTCCAGGTATTGGTCTCTCCGGTATAAACCGACCTCGATGTGGGTATTCCCGATGTCCAAAGCTAATATCATATCAAACCCGCTTTGCCAGTTTGTGGTTTCGCAATTTCAAGTTTATCGCATGATCGTTATTGATCAGGTTCAATAAATCAAAGGGTAGCTTTATAACGTTTTGCGTTACTGGCGCTGGGGCCAGGGGCGAGATCAGTCCTTAGCTCACCGCTTTCTTCACGAGCGCGCTGATCCTTGCCTCTTCGGCGGCGGTCAACTCCTTCAGCGCGAAGGCGACCGGCCACATGGCGCCTTCGTCGAGGTTCGCCGTGTCGTTGAAGCCGAACGACGCGTACCTGGTTTTGAACTTCTGCGCGCTTTGGAAGAAGCAGACGACCTTGCCGTCCTTGGCATACGCGGGCATCCCGTACCAGGTTTTCGGCGAGAGGACTGGCGCGCTGGCTTTGATGATCTCATGGAGTCGCCTGGCCATGGCGCGCTCTGGTTCCGGCATCTCGGCAATCTTCGCAAGCACGTCGCTTTCCCCTTCCGCTTTGTTCTTGTTCGCGCGCGCTTCCGCCTTCAGCTCTTTGGCGCGCTCCTTCATCGCGGCTCGTTCCTCGTCCGTGAATCCCTTGGACGTCTTGCCGATCGCGGTGGTGCTCTTGGCGGACTTCGGCGTGGCCTTCTTGGTGGTTTTCTTACCTTGGTTCATGAGAATCTCCTTCCATAGCAGGATTTATAGCACATATGCTCTAAAATTTCAACAGCTTTGATACCAATTGCCAAGCGCCCAACACTCGTGTTTAGCCGCTCGCCCGGAGCGCAGCGGAACGTCAGTCGGCTGCAACGCGGTGTTGGGCGGCAGAATGATTTTGTCCTGGAGTGACTTTGGCAATGCATCAAACCTTTTCAATTGCGTAATGGGTAAGCTTCCTTGCACTCTACCCCACGCCCTCCCATCCAAAAACGTCCCCTGTGGTAATCAACCTTTTCCGGCCATTTTGCTCTAAAACCAGGTAACCCTCGGCAGTCAAATCCCGGAAGACCCCCCGAATCCTTCTACTTCCGCTGTCCACGGAAATGGGTTCGCCGAGGAAGAGAACCTTTTCCTTGTAACGCTGCACCAGGGAAGCGAAGTTACCCGGGAAAAAGCGCGGGTAACTCTCATAAAATGCGTCCAGAAAACCGGATAGCAAAGACTCCCGCTCCCACTCCCGCCCGGTTGCCAGCTTCAGAGAAGTAGCGGCAGGGCGGATTTCATCTGAAAAATCCGCCGGCTCCTGGTTCACGTTCAGCCCGATCCCGATGACCAGGTAATCGAGGCGCTCCGCGGCAAAGCTCGCTTCCAGGAGAATGCCGCTGAGTTTTTTTCCCCGGATGAAGAGATCGTTCGGCCATTTCAGGGAAATCGCTGGCGCGGTTCCGGAATGCACCCGCGCGCGGGCTTCCAGGTATTGGGTCAGGGTGAGGGCGGTAAACAGGTTGATGAGATTGAGATAGCGGGTCTCCAATGGGGGGCGGAGCAGCAGGGAAAACAAGATGGATTTGCCGCCCGGGCTCTCCCAGCGGCGCTGCTGCCGGCCCTTACCGGCGGTTTGCTCTTCCGCGGTGACCACGCTCCACTCCGGGGCCCCGTTTTTTCCCTGCTCGAAGAGATAGGCGTTGGTAGAAGGAAGGGAATCAAAAGCCCGGAGGTAAAAGCGGCCGGAATTGCGGAATGCTCGTTCTATTTTATCAAACTCCATTTGCGACTCGCTGAAACTAACCTACAAACCAACCCATCCTGAACAGACGGGGCAAGATAACACTTGCCGGAAGGAAAGCCAAACACGGATATAAGCAGATTGCCCCGCTTTAGCGGGGAAAAATACCTGCCGGCTGAAGCCGGGTAATCGGAATGTCCGGTAAGTGCAAAACTGAAGTTTTGCTCCAAAGGAGCCACTTCGTGGCACTCCTACCGGCGGCGATTTTCAAACGCATCCAGCAAACGCTGCGCGGCGGCGGTCGCCGGGAGGCTTCCCTCCATTACCGCGGCTTCGGTTTCTTCCAGAAGGCGCTGTACCCCGGGATGCCGGAAGAACAGGTCTTCCAACCGTTCTTTGACCATAGAGAGCATCCAATCCCGTGCCTGCGCCCGCCGGCGGCGTTGGAAAACGCCGTTACCGTCTGTGATTTGCAAAAATTTTTCTATTAGCGACCAGATCTCCGGAATGCCTTCGCCGGTCAAGGCCGAGCAGGTGACAGCGGGGGTTTTCCAGCCCTCCGTGGCCGGGGCCAGGTAATGCAGCGCCATCTCAAAATCCTGCCGCGCCGCCTCCGCGCGGGGCTGGTTGTCACCATCCGCTTTGTTGATCGCGATGGCGTCGGCCAGCTCGATCACCCCTTTTTTGATGCCCTGCAGCTCGTCCCCGCCCCCGGCGATTTGCAAGAGCAGGAAAAAATCTACCATGGAGCGCACCGTAATCTCGCTCTGTCCAACCCCGACTGTTTCCACTAAGATCACGTCATACCCGGCGGCTTCGCAGATCAACATGGTTTCCCGGGTTTTGCGAGCGACCCCTCCTAACGCGCCCCCGGAGGGCGAAGGCCGGATGAAGCTTTCCGGGCAGCGGGCTAATTTTTCCATGCGGGTTTTGTCGCCCAAAATGCTGCCCCCGCTAATGCTGCTGCTGGGATCGATGGCCAGCACCGCCACCCGGCATCCCCGTTCGATGAGGTACAATCCCAGCGCCTCGATCAGGGTACTTTTGCCGCCCCCGGGCACCCCGGTTATGCCGATGCGCACGGAATTGCCGCAATGGGGCAATAAGTTCCGGAGCACTTCCTGGGCTTGCTGAATATGAGCCGCAGCGTTGCTCTCCACCAGCGTGATCGCCCGCCCCAATACAGTGCGGTCGCGGTTCAGAATCCCGCGCACGTAATCATCGGCTTGTAAAAATTGGCGTTTGCGCGGGGATTTGACGGAGACAGTTTTCCAGCCCGGCGCTTCCGGGAGACCGTCGTGGCCGCCTTCTACCCCCTTCAGCACGCTGCTGGCGAACTCCTCGCCGTGCTGCTCCGGCGTCCATTCGGGTTTGTGTTTTTTGGGGGATTTCTTCTCTGGCATTGGTTTAAGTTTAATGGGAACGCGGATGGCGCGGATTCTACAAATATTCGCTGATTTTTTATCCGCAAAAATCCGCTTCATCCGTGTTATCCGCACTCCTATGTCTTATTTGATTCGCTGAAACAACTCCTCCAAAATCTTCTTCGCCGCTACGGGAATGACGGTTCCCGGGCCGAAAATCGCGGAAGCGCCGTGTTCGCGCAAAAATTCGTAGTCCTGCGCCGGGATCACTCCTCCGACCACTACCATGATGTCTTCCCGCCCGGCTTTCTTCAACTCCTCGATGAGCTGCGGCAGCAGGGTTTTGTGCCCTCCCGCCAGGGAGCTCATTCCCACGATGTGCACGTCGTTTTCCACGGCCTGGCGGGCGGTTTCCCCCGGGGTCTGGAACAGCGGGCCGATGTCCACGTCGAAGCCTAAGTCGGCGAAGGCAGTGGCGATCACTTTCGCGCCGCGGTCGTGGCCGTCCTGCCCCATCTTGGCGACGAGAATGCGCGGGCGGCGGCCCTCTAACTTTTCAAATTCCCCGGCCAGCCGGCGCACTTCCGCCACCTGCTCATCCTCCCCGAAAGCGCTGCCGTACACCCCGGAAATGGAGCGAATCGGGGCGTTGTGCCGCCCGAATACCTTTTCCATGGCCATGGAAATCTCTCCTAACGTGGCCCGGCAGCGCGCCGCCTCGATGCTAAGCGCCAGCAGGTTTCCCTGGCCGGTTTCGGCGCAGGCGGTGAGCGCGTTCAGGGCCTGTTCTACTTTAGTTTCATCGCGGTCGGCGCGCAGCGTTTCCAGGCGTTTGATCTGGGCGTTGCGCACCGCGGTGTTGTCCACTTCCAAAATTTCAATGGGCGCTTCCCTGGGCAGGCGGTATTTATTCACTCCCACGATGGTCTCCTGCCCGGAATCGATCAAGGCCTGGCGGCGGGCGGAGGCTTCTTCGATGCGCATTTTGGGAATTCCGGTCTCGATGGCCTTTGCCATTCCGCCTAATTTTTCCACTTCCTGAATATGCTCCCGGCCGCGTTTCAGCAATTCATGGGTCAACGCCTCCACGTAATAGGAGCCGCCCCAGGGATCGATCACCCGGGTGACGCCGGTTTCTTCCTGCAAGTAAAGCTGGGTGTTGCGGGCGATGCGGGCGGAAAAATCCGTGGGCAATGCAATCGCTTCATCCAGGGAGTTGGTGTGCAGCGACTGGGTGTGCCCCAGCGCCGCGGCCATTGCTTCCAGGCAGGTGCGGATGACGTTGTTGAAAGGGTCCTGCTCGGTCAAACTCCAGCCGGAGGTCTGCGAGTGGGTGCGCAGGGCCATGGATTTGGGATTTTGGGGATCGAACTGTTTGATCAGTTTCGCCCAGAGCACCCGCGCGGCGCGCATTTTGGCGATTTCCATGAAATAATTCATCCCCACCGCCCAGAAGAACGAGATGCGCGGGGCGAAATCATCGATCCCAATGCCGGCCTTGATCCCGGCGCGCACGTATTCCAACCCGTCGGCCAGGGTGTAGGCCATCTCCAGATCCGCGGTGGCCCCGGCCTCCTGCATGTGGTACCCGGAAACGCTGATGCTGTTGAATTTGGGCATGTTCCGGGAGGTAAAAGCAAAAATATCCGCGATGATGCGCATGGAAGGCTCCGGGGGATAAATATAAGTATTGCGCACCATGTATTCTTTCAGAATGTCGTTCTGAATAGTGCCGGCAAGCTGCTCCATTTTAACGCCCTGCTCTTCGGCAGTCACGATGTAAAACGCCATCACCGGCAGCACCGCCCCGTTCATGGTCATGGAGACGGAGATTTTATCCAGGGGAATGCCCTCGAAGAGGATTTTCATGTCCAGGATGGAATCAATCGCCACCCCGGCTTTGCCCACGTCGCCGATCACCCGGGGATGGTCGGAATCGTAGCCCCGGTGGGTGGCCAGGTCGAAGGCCACGGACAGCCCCTTTTGCCCCGCGGCGAGGTTGCGGCGGTAAAAAGCGTTGCTCTCCTCCGCGGTGGAAAAACCGGCGTACTGGCGCACTGTCCAGGGCTGCATCAGGTACATAGTGGCATAAGGCCCGCGCAGGAAGGGCGGCAGCCCGGCGGTGTACTCCAGGTGCTCCGCTTCGCGCAGGTCTTTGGCGGTATAGAGCAGTTTCACCGGAATCCGTTCGTTGGTTTGCCAGATCAATTCATCGAGCCGCTTTCCGGCTTCTTTTTCGGCGCGTTCGCGCCATTTTCGCTCGTTTGCAGCCCCTGCGGTTGGCTGGAAATTGATTTTCGTAAAATCGGGTTTGCGGATCATGCTGGTATTCTTCTTTTCGGAGTGCAAAACTTTAGTTTTGCATTGATTGGAATGAAATGCCAGTGCAAAACTGAAGTTTTGCACTCCGGGTTTTGCATTCCGGGTTTATATTTGAACGCCCAACCACTGCATGAACTTCCCTAACAACTCCGCGGCGTTGGCGCGAAGGTGAATGAACTCATCCACCCCCGCTTTGCGGTGCGCCTCTACCTGGTCTTGCGGGTAGCCGGCCAGAACGACCGTCACCCGGGGGTTAGCCCGCTTGAACCGGCTGGTTAGCGGCTCCACCACCGCGGGGTAATTCTCATCAGTGGAGCAGATCACCACGATGCCCGCGCCGGCGGCCAGCGCCGCCTTCGCCGCTGCCTCGGGGGTGGAAAACCCACCCTGGTCAATCACCTCGAACCCGGCAACCTGGAAGAAACCGGCGGAGAAATCCGCCCGCGCTTTGTACTGCGATACGGCGCCGATATTTGCGAGAAACACTTTCGGAATCGCGCCGGTTTTCTCCCGGTGCGCTTCCATGGCCCGGCGGAGATGCTCGAATAATTCCGCGCCGCGCTGAAGTTTGAGCGGGGTAATCGAGGGAGCCGCGCCCTTGCCGGAACGCAGCGCCTGGCTAAGCTCGCCGAGGGTTGCCCCGGCCAGCGCCGCGTCGATGAGTGCTTCCATCAAGCGATCCGGTTGAGCGCTTCCCATTTGAGAGAGTTTTTCCAGAGAACTGAGATGTTGCCCGGAAATCCTGGAATCGCGGAAATTTTGCAGATACCGCGCCCGTTCCCGGGAAATTGCCGGGTAATCCGGTTTCCCGAGTTCCGCGGGTTCCTCGTTCAGGTTGGGATAGATATTCGTTCCGATAATCTTATCTTTGCGTTTGGCAATATTCTCCGCGCGTTTCCGGGCGGTCTCCGCGATCTGCTCCTGGGGAAACTCTTTTTCCAGGGCGCGGAACATTCCCCCCTGCGCCTCCACTTCCTGGAAGAATTTCCAGGCTTTTTCCGCTACCTGCCGGGTGAGGGTTTCCACATACCAGGCGCCGCCCGCGGGGTCGATCACCCGGTCGAAGTGGCTCTCTTCTTTTAGAATAATCTGGGTATTGCGAGCGATGTGGCGGGAGAATTCGGTTGGCAACCCCGCCGGTTCGTCAAATGCGCCCACGTGCAGGCTGTCGCAGCCGCCGGCGATGCCGGAAAGCGCCTCGGTGGTAGCGCGGAGCATGTTCACATAGGGATCGTAGATAGTTTTATTCCAAATAGAAGTGCGGGCGTGAATGCGCATTTTCTGCGCCGCTTCTCCCCCGCCGAATTCGCGAACGATTTGGCTCCATACCATGCGGGCGGCGCGCAGTTTGGCGATTTCCATAAAAAAGTTGGAGCCCAGCGCAAACGTGAAGCGAATCCGGGGAGCAACGTCATCAATCGCTAAACGGCGGGAAAGCATTTCGCGAAGGTATTCCGTCCCGGCAGCGGCGGCGAAAGCGAGTTCCTGCACCGCGCTGCCCCCGGCGTTGTGGAACAGATCGCCGCGCACCGCCGCGCTTTGCAGCCCGGGCGCGCTGCGGATGGCCCGGGAAGTGAGCGCCGCCATTTCGTCGTAAAGCTGCTCCGGGGCAACGGGCAGGCTGCCGGTGCGCAGCAATTCGCCCAACGGGTCGGTTTCGATAGCGCCGCTCACTTTGGAGAGATTTTTCCCCTGCCTCTTCAGCAGCGCCGCCAGAAAGCTCGCGGCAAAAAGCCCGCTGCTCCCGGCGTTGATATAGAGGGGAATTTTCTCCAAATCTATGCCATTGAGGGCGGTTTCCAGGTCTTCGAGAGTTGAGAGGGGAATCCCTCCCCTTCCCGCCTCGCCCGATTGGCCCCGGTCGGAATCCAGCCCTGCCCGGCTGGGCTGATCCAAAAGCAAATAAACCGCGGTTTGGCCGCGTTGCAAATCATGGCGCAGGGCTTCGTTGAATTCCCCGGGAGCGGCGACGGGAATTTCCTGGGCGATGTGCCAGGGAGCGCCCCCGGCCGGCGGGGCGGCGCGACTGCCGCGCGGGTACGGCGCAAACCCGGGAAAAGATTCCGGAAGAGGGAATTTTTCGAGGTCTTCCTGGCGATAGATCGGCTGCAGCACGATGCCTTCATAAGTTTGGGTGATCAGCGCTTTTTCAAAAGCAGCGCCCTTGAGCGATCTTTCCGCTTCTTTGCGCCACTCTTCGTAGGTGTGGGGAGGAAAATCATCCCGGAGATTGAGATTTAATTCGTCTGAGGTGTGTTTGCGATCAGCCACCGGTATGCTCCGTTTTTGGCGTCAATGGGGCTTTTTTCAAATAAATTCAGATATTTTCAAGGAAGGAATTAAGAATTTCCGGGGGGAATGTGCAATGGTTTTTTAAAATAGTTCGCTGGAAAGAGAGGTCTGAAAGGATGGATAAACAGGAGCCGGATACAAAACCGGGGATCAAATCTTTATTCCCGAGAATCAGCCTTAGCCTGCTTTAAAAAAATTATGAAATCCCTTCTGTTCCAGGCCCGCTCTTAACTTTTTATCTCCGGTCCAAAAACTCGATTCCAGGTCTAAAACCAGGGCCACAAACGGGGTATCGGTTTCATCAATATTTTTGCACAATTCGTAAGCCTGGATTTTGTTGGATGTCGAAATGGTCATTTCATTGATAAAGTGAATTTTCTGGAGGATAAGATGTAAAAGTTCTATGACCTCGGCTTCATCCAATTTGGAATTTTTAAGGAGCTTCTCTTTATGATGGATGATTTCAATCATCAAAAAGTTGGGAGCGAAAATTTCTATATCTTTCCGGAAAAATCGTTTTCTGAATTTGGACTTTTTCTGTAACAGTAAAGAAAAAATAATATTCGTATCCACCACGACGCGCATTATTTCGACTCTTCTAAGAATCTTTCTTTATTTTTTCTCCACCACTCTCTTTGAATCTCTTTTCCGATTTGTAAAATTTCTTTTTTAAAATCCGCTTTTCGGATGAGTTCTTCTATTCGAAGGTAATTGAGTAAATTAACCACGAAATCCGGGTTAACTGATTTTTTGCTGATAGTGATTACGATTTTGTCATCGAATGATTTGATTTCCAATGCTTCCATGATTATATCCTCTTTCTACCAATTCTTCCCGGAATGAATTAAGAATTTCCATGAGATATTGCAATAGTTTTTTTAAGTTACTTTGTGGCGCTTCATACGGCTAACTTCCGGGGCTTGCGGGCAGGAATTCCATACAACATTCCTTCGGCGCTAATATCCTCATCTATCTCCGGCCAATGTACGCCCAGGCCATCCCCGATAATCTCAAAGTTATTGCGTTGTTCCGGGGTGGCTTCGGACAGGCGCCAGGACCAGGCCAGCGGCACACTGCTGATGCGACCATCAAAAAGATAAGCCGTGATCAATTCTTCCGTTACTTGAACGGTTTTGATTCGCGGTTCAATGTTAACCACAGTGCTCATGCCATGCCTTGATAAAAGTGTCGATATTTAAAGATACGATTCGACAAATGCGATTCAACTCTTGTCCAGCTAACCTCCTCACGGCCAAACCCCCAAAATCCGCCGGATCAGCACCAACTGGCCGAGGTGATAGGAGTTATGGTCCGCTGCCAGAAGGATTTCCCGGATGTAGGCCTGCCCGGAGCCGTGCGGAATGGGCAGCAGCAGGTCGATCTCCGGGTTTTTGGCCAGGTTGATCATTGCCTGCCGGTCGTTGTGGAACTTCTCCACGCTGGCCTGCCAATCTGCCGGGTCCTTCGGTTTGGGAGATTTGGGCCAGTAGCCCTGGGGAAATTTGGGGGAAACGTGCTCCGGTTTCAGGCAGAATTGCAGCACGTCCCACTGCACGATGCGCATATTCTCCAGGATTTGCCAGGGAGTATGGGGCAATTTTCCTAATTTGGCCCCGTAGTAGCTGGCCGGGAAATTGTTCAACACCTGTTCGGGTTTGATGTGCGCCGCGCCGCCCTCTAAGAGCCAGATCAAATGTTCGCGAAGATTCCGGTCAGTCGCCATAACGTTCCTTTCGTACCTGCACCTCTAAGGCAACTAAATTATCGCCTAAAATCGCGCGGAGTTTATCCCCTTCATTCAGCCGGCTCACGCCTTTGGGGGTTCCGGTAAACAGCAGGTCTCCGGGCAGCAGGGTAAAAATGGAAGAGAGGTAGGCGATCAGCTCCGCGATCGGGAAGAGCATGTCCCGGGTATGGCCGGCCTGCCGCGCCTCGCCGTTCACCAGCAGTTGGAAATCCAGGTTGCCGGGGTCGCCCACCCGTTCCGCTTTGACGAAGGAACTCACCGGCGCAAAGGTATCGAACCCCTTGGCCACCGTCCAGGGGTGGGATTTTTGCTTCGCCTTTTCTTGCAGGTCGCGGGCGGTCACATCGATGCCGATCCCGTAACCGGCTAAGTGCTCCAACGCGGCCTCCCGGGCGATATGTTTGCCGTTTTTGCCCACCAGCGCCACCACCTCTACCTCGTGGTGCACCTCGCCGCTCGCCCGGGGCAGCTCGATGAACCCGCCGGAGTGAATAATCGTGGTTGCGGGCTTGATGAAGACGATGGGGGACTGGGGAATGGGATTGTTCAATTCCCCGGCGTGCTCGGCGTAATTCCGCCCGATGCAGTAAATGGTATTCACGGGAACGCTGCGTTCATCGTCCGCAAAAAAGATCTGCGCCATGTGAGCCTCATGGTTGGAATTTGCATGAATCAGGGGAAACCTTGTTGCCGTCTCTCACCGGTTTCACCCTCGTTACGTCCCGGTCTCGCTATTGGCAGCCTTCGGAACGCCGGCCAGCAGCGCCTGGAAGCAGACCCGCCCGGGGGTGCAGTCCTTCGGGCAGACGCTGCTGTCATCCGGGCCGACCGCATGCAGGGTTTTCAGGCAGTAATACTGGTCGTAGGGATGATGCCGCTTCATATAGTGCTCATTTCGCAAATCCGGCACGTAGCTGGTCTTGGTGCGCAGGAACTTGCAAATCGGCAAATCGGGGTGGTCGGGGTTTTGGATGAAGGACATGGCGTTATCCTTGTTTTGAAGGTTTTTCTGCTGATTAAGGATGCGTGATGCGTGATGGTAGTGAAGTTTACGTTTTACGTTTCACGCTTCACGCATCCATCAACTTTTCCAACGCCCGCTGCACCAGGTTGCGGGTCAGGATGACTTTAAACCCGTTCTCACGCATCGGTTCGGCGTTGGCGACCGCGGCAGCGGCGGCTTTCGCAATGGTTTCCGCGTTCAGGGGCCTGCCTTCCAACTCTTTTTCCGCCGCCGGGACTCTCCAGGGAATCGGCGCTACCCCGCCGAGCACGATTCGCGCCGCCTGCACCCGCTCGCCCTTCATCAGCAGCGCCGCCGCGACGCTGCTGATGGCGAAATCCAGGGATTGTTTTTCGCGGAATTTCAGGTAAGTGGAGCGCGTTCCCGGTTCCGGATCGGGAATGATTACTCTGGTGATCAGCTGGTTCGGCTCCAGTACGGTTTCCGCGCGTAGTTTCTGCTTGGGGAGCACGAAGAAATCTGTCAGCGGGATTTTCTTGCTGCCCGAGGCTCCCAACACCTCCACGGAAGCGCCCAGGACGATCAGCGCCGGGGCGGAGTCCGAGGGATGCACGATGTGGCAGGGCCCCCCGCCGAAGATGGCGTGGTACTTATTCAACCCCTCCGCCGCGTAGCACTTGCCCCCGCCCTTTTTCAAGCAAGGATATTCCCTGCCGCGAAAATACCAGCAGCGCGGCCGCTGGGTCAGGTTGCCGCCGAGGGTTCCCATGTTGCGTAACTGCGGGGTGGCAATGGAAGCCGCGGCCTGCGCCAGAACCGGGTATTTTTTGCGAATATCCGCATGGGCGGCGATTTCCGCAATCGTCGTCAGCGCCCCGATTTGCAGACCGTCTCCGTTGCGAATCCCCTGCAACTCTGCAATGGCTTTGATGTTGACCACCCGTTTGGGGCGGATCAGGCGCTCTTTCAGGCGGTCGAGCAGATCGGTGCCCCCGGCCAGGAGCACGTTTTCATCGCGCCCGCCCTCTAACAGCTTCGGCAAATCCTCCAGCGCCGTCGCGGTAATGTATTCGAAGTTGACCATGGTTATTTCTCCTAAACCTTCACGGTGTCACAAAAAGGATGTGGTTTTTTAGCTAAAGGCAGACTCCATTTTCTATAAACATTTTACTGCTACGCGGTTTCGAGGCTTTACCAACCCCGGCAGGGGTGGCATAAAATCATGCCATATTCTTCAAATCCCCACAGAGGCAAGCTGGGAAGTTATTTTATCTGCGCCTCTAATCTCCAAAATGGTTAATTACATAAAGGGCAAAAAATGTAATCCACTTACTCGCTTTTCCTTCTTCTTCCACATCTACCCACATTTTTCCATTCAAAGAGTTTTCCATTATCCATTTGCCTTCTGCCATCATTTTGTTCCTGATAATCTCTAATGGTCTTTTCAGATTTGGGGTCATGGGCGTTTCATGTAAGGCCAGGGCATACATTGCTTCCAATATGTCGGAATTATAATGTAGCGGAAAGCCAAACTTGAGCCATCCTTGTTTTGCTACTCTGCTCCCGATTCCCTGCGATTTCAAGAATCCACTTTTCTGTTTGGAAATCCAATCTTTTACGGTTTGTCCTTTGGGCAAATCCTCACGTTTTGGCGCACTTTCCATTATTTTCTGCCACTCTTTTCTCCTGGACGGCACATACACATAAATTTCATTTTCCAGCATGGTTTGAACGATAAGCTCTATGGCCGCCCTTACATTTTCGGATCGTTTTGGGAAGGGTATTTCGGCAAACATAAGCAACTGCTTTGGTAAAGCCATATAACAACGGGGCAGCAAACTAAAATCCATTACTGTGCATTTTAAACCGCCATCCGCTACAATCCGCTTTGCTAAAGATTCGGTTTCCTCGATTACAACCGGATGATCGCCATATCCGAGACGCCTAAATGCGGAGAGTAAGTTGGCAGTTAAACATTGGCCGCCGCTCGCCGTCACCCATTTTCGCTTATTCAATATGTCGTACACTCCTTCGGCAATGCGCGGATCTCTCCCATCCGCCAAAAATTGGCCGAGAAAGATTAACTGCCAATACTTACCCGTGTATTTCCAGTAGGCTCGGTCCTCATGCTTCCAAAACTCCTCACTGTGATCGAGAATGCCTTGGGTTACTTTGTATTCCATGAGACGCGCCCTGGCTTGTTCGACTTCTGAGGTTGTTTCTGGCTTTTTGAGCAGCTTTGTCAGCGTTAAATAACGCACCGGAGGGGTTTCCTCTTCCAAAAGCCAATCAACAACTTCGTCTTGTAGCTTCATAATATCCTTTTCTCAGCGTTCAGCATGCGCCAGCGCCAGCAGCACCCGGTCCGGGGTCATGGGGATTTCCCGCAACCGCACCCCGATGGCGTTATACACCGCGTTGGCAATCGCCCCGGCGGTGGGAATGGTGGGCGGTTCGCCGATGCCGATCACTCCCCGCTCCCATTCGTCATAAATGATCACTTCGATCTCCGGGGTCTCGATGCTGCCGGAAATTTTGTAATTCTCCAAGTCGGAATTGACCATGGTGCCGGTGTGGGGATCCATCAGGCGATCTTCGAAGAGCGCGTAGCTGATTCCCTGGATAACCCCGCCGTTGATCTGGCTCTCCGTGGTCAGGCGATTGAGCACCAGCCCGCAATCCGCCACCGCCACCACTTTCTTTACCTCGATGCGCCCGGTGAGGGTATCCACTTCCACTTCCACGAACTGGCAGCCGGCCACCCCGGCGGAGGAAAGCCCCTCCACCCATTCCCCGCGCACTTCTAAGGGTTCGGTGTCCAACAGGCTGCATAAATCCTTCCAGCCCAGCTTTTTGGCGGGGGAATTTTTAACCACTGTGGTTGATTTTTGCCATTCCATTTGGGCGGGCGAGACGCCGAAATGTCGGGCGGCGATTTCCGTCAGAGCCTCGAGGGTTTTTTCGGCAGTATTTTTGATCGCCGGGGCGACCGAGGGCGCGGTGGTGCTGCCCCCGGATGCGCCGGATTTGGGATAATCGGAGTCGCCGATCAGGGCGCGCACCTGCGCCATCTCCAGCCCCAACTCTTCCGCCGCCACCGAGGCCACGTAGGTGCGGGTTCCGGTGCCGAGGTCCTGGGTTCCGCAGCGTATTTCCACCATCCCGTCGGGATACACCGTGATCATCGCCTGGGTGCCGCGCCCCCCCGGCCACCAGATGCTGGCCGCCATGCCCATTCCGCGCTTTAGCGGGCCGGGATCGCTGCCGGGTTTAGGGTTCCGCTTCGCCCAGCCGATCTTCTCCGCCCCGATCCGCCATTCCTGCTGCCGCGCCGGGTTGGTATCGTTCTTCAGGCGAAATTCTAACGGGTCCATCCCCAATTTCTCGGCCATTTCATCCATGATCTGGTCCATGGAGAAAACCGCCTGGGGACACCCCGGGGCGCGGAAAGGCCGGGCCGCGCCGGCGTTGGTGAACACGTCGTAGTGCTCGTGGCGGTAGTTGGGAATATCATAAACGATGGGAAGGCGCACCCCGGCGTTTGTTCCGATACCGGCGGTTCCGTAGGTGATCGCAGAGAAGGCGGTGACCCGGCCATCCCGGGCAGCGCCCAATTTCAACTTCTGAATGCTGTTGGGGCGATTGCCGGTACCCAAAAACTCATTTTTGCGATCTAACATCAATTTGACCGGGGCGCCGGCCTGTTTAGCCAGCCGGGCGGCAATGGCGGAGTAGCGCCCGGGCTGAAGCTTGGAGCCGAATCCCCCGCCCATGTGCTGGCAGATCACCCGCACCTTGCCGAGGGGCATCTCCAGGGCGTTGGCAACCCCTTCGCGAACCCCGTGCACCGCCTGGGTGCTGTCCCAAATGGTCAACTCGTCGCCGTTCCACATCGCCAGGCTGCCGTGCGCTTCCAGGGGGGTATGCACCTGCACCTGGGTGCGGAACTCACTCTCGACCACCACGTCCGCTTTAGCAAATCCGGCCTCGAGGTCCCCCTCCTCCTCCACCCGGGCATCCCCGGTATTGGCTTTATCGGCAAAAACCCGCGGCGCGCCCTCTTTCATGGCGGTTTCGATATCCACCGCAAAGGGCAGGGCTTCGTATTGCACTTCGAAGAGTTCCAGGGCGTCTGCTAAGATTTCCGGCGAGGTCGCCGCTACCGCGGCCACCTCTTCCCCGGCGTAGCGAATAGTGCCGGTGGGATGCACGTCGGTGAGCGCCGCTTTCACGCCGGGCAGGCGGCGCACCCTGCTATCGTCGATGCGCACGATTTTGGCCGCCGCGTGCGGAGAAGTGAGAATCGCGCCGTAGAGCATGCCCGCGGGAGCCTGATCCTGGGTGTATTTGGCCCTGCCGCTCACTTTATCCGGCCCATCCACCCGGGGATAGGGTTTGCCCAGGAAATCCATCCGCTCTAAGGGTTTCCACTTCGCCATGGTCATCCTCCTTTCCGCATGGTTTTGCCGGCCTGCTGCACCGCTTCGAACACTTTCGGATAGGTTCCGCAGCGGCAGAGGTTGCCGGATAATCCCACTTTGATCTCTTCCAGGGTAGGATCGGGATTTTCAGCGAGCAGGGCGGTGGAGGCCACCACTAAGCCGGGGGTGCAGAAACCGCACATCAGGCCGTCTTTTTCCACGAAGGCCTGCTGCACCGGGGAAAGCTCTTCGCCCCGGGAAAGTCCCTCCACGGTGGTAATATCCTTCTCGCGGGCGTCCAGGGCTAACATCATGCAGGAGAGCATGGCCTTGCCCTCCACCAGCACGGTGCAGGCGCCGCACTGCCCGCGGTCGCAAACCTCTTTGGTTCCGGTCAGATCGAGCCGGTTGCGAATGGCGCTGAGCAGGGTGGTGCGCGGCTCCACCTCCACGGAACGGAGCTTGCCGTTAATCTTCAGTTGGATGGTCCGGGGGCCGGCGACGCTTTCCGCCGGCGGGCCGAGCAGTTCTGCCTGCGCTTCCCGGCTGAGCAGGCCGCTGCCGGAGAGCGCCGCCGCGCCGATCACCCCGCTCCCCACTCCTTTCAGAAACTCGCGGCGCGACATCCCTTTGGGTTTCTTCTCCGCGGGCATGGCGTTCCTCCTCTAAGATTAAGGGTTCGATTCGGTAAGGTATATGATGAAGGTTGATCATTCGCATGGGGGGTAAAAAGGTGGGGCAGGAACAGGGATAGAGCGGAACGGGGTTCTTTTGCATGATCGGTTCTCTCGTTATGACTCTCATTATGGCCGCTAAAAGTTACCAAGAGGAGGGGAGAATGGCAAATGGTTTTGGAATTCCTGTGAGGGCAGGGATTGAGAGAGGCAAAAAATTTCCTTGTTGAGATGACCATGCCGATCGGGAAACCATTGCTACAGGAAATTCAATACGGGAATTGCCAGGATTGCGAAAAATGTACAGGCGCGGACGCTGGAAAAAGTAAAAGGTAGCGCAACAGTTAACCTTGTGTTGGTAGTTTATTTCTTCTGTATTGTTGCGGTGAATCACCTCCACCTGAGATAGAGACCCCGGCTCCTGAAAACATTGCACCGGATACTATTCCCCCTCTTTCGCCTCCGCTTGCGGATAGGCATTAGTTTTGCGTTTTTGATTTGCCCACGAAATACACGAAAAATACGAAATGGTTTTATGTCAAGGGCTTTCAATAACCGGCTTATTAGCAGCTTGAATTTCTCTCACAATTAGTTCATACCTGATTGTGAGAGAAATTCATCTTGATGCGCAAGGTAATCTCCGCTCCCGGTGGGAATATTAGTGGATCATGCAGACCATCCCGGCCATTCATAATGCCCTGTGATACGCCAGGCCCCCCGGCATGATTAATCCTTGTGATGGCCGATGATTTCGTCAAGCTCCTCCAGGGTGAACCGGTTTAACTTTATGATTTTGGCCTGGGAGCGATAGACCGGCGGCAAAATCGCCCGGGCCTCTTCCTTGCTATCCACGTCCACAATGATCCATCCGGTATGCTCCCCGTCCTCGCATCCAAATTCCGCATGGGTCAGAAAATGGGAGCCGGTTGAGAGCAAGAGCCGCACGGCGCGCGCGCAGGCCACCATTTCAGCTTCATGGGGAACCTCTATGAGAAACCTTGACATGGTAGGCAATCTCCTTTCTATGCGTTAATTGAAGGGTAACGGTGTTTTGAAAGCATTACGATATTTCTGAAACCACGAATCTCAAACGAACCAATTTGCCTGTCCCTTCGATGAATTCTTCGGATAATCTGTTTGCCATTTCACCAATGAAGTCGATCTTAAAATAATAACTCCGAAAATTTATTGCAACGCTTAAATTGCCGGAGATTCAAAGCCGTTTCGGTACACGCTTCCATCCCGAACCTGACGAAAATCATGTTTTTCCCTAATCAAAGTCATTGTTTTGGGCAAAAATTACCCCCATTTTGAATCTTTATTTTCGGGCAGAGGCCCCGGTGGTCTAATCCATGCCATGCCCCGGTTCTCCCCCGAAGCGTGAACAGGCATCAAAGCGTAAAAAACAAGGACTGCCGATATGAGCAAAAAAAAGATCGAGGATTTGCGATCAAAACGCGCCGCCCTGTACTTAGGAGGCGGCGAGGAACGGATTCGCAAGCACCACGAAAGCGGCAAATTTACCGCCCGGGAGCGCCTGGCCATGTTGTTCGAGCCGGATACCTTCCAGGAAACCCACTTGTTTATGAAACACCGCTGCACCCATTTCGGCCTGGCGGATAAAGAGTTTCCCGCCGAAGGGGTGGTTACCGGGCACGGCATCGTGGACGGCCGCCCGGTGTACGTGGCCAGCCAGGACTTTACCGTGGCCGGGGGATCCGTGGGAGAAGCCACCGCCCGGAAGATTTGCGAGGTAATGGACGGGGCCCTGAAAACCGGCGACCCCTTCATTTTTATCAACGACGGCGGGGGGGCGCGCATCCAGGAGGGCGTGGACGCCCTCTCCGGCTACGGAAAGATTTTTTACCGCAACGTGGAGCTCTCCGGGGTGGTGCCACAGATCAGCATCATCGCCGGGCCCTGCGCCGGGGGCGCGGCCTACTCCCCGGCGTTGACGGATTTCATCATCCAGGTGCGCCACGAGGGGCAGCTTTACATTACCGGCCCGCAGGTTATCAAAGAGGTGACCGGGGAGGAGATTACCCCGGAACAGTTGGGCGGCGTGGAAAGCCACGCCCATTACTCCGGGGTGGTGCACTTTATCGCCGAGAGCGGCCCTGACGCCATCAGCATTGCCCGGAGACTGCTCTCCTTCCTGCCCAGCAACAACACCGAGGACCCGCCCTTTTACCCGGAGTTGCACGATGCGGAAATCACCGCGAACGAGGCGCTGAATCACATCGTGCCGGAAAATCCCCGGGAGCCTTACGATATGCGCCAGGTGATTACCCAGGTGGTGGACCGGGGGGATTTTATGGAAGTGATGGAGCATTTTGCCTCCAATATCATCGTCGGGTTTGCCCGGCTGGACGGGCGCAGCATCGGCGTGGTGGCCAACCAGCCCCAGAATCGCGCCGGGGTGCTGGATATCGATTCTTCCGACAAGGCTTCCCGCTTTATCCGCTTCTGCAACGCCTTCAATATTCCCCTGGTGACGTTTGTGGACGTGCCGGGGTTCCTGCCCGGCATTCAGCAGGAATATGGGGGCATCATCCGGCACGGCGCGAAGATGATCTTCGCCTACGCCGCGGCCACGGTGCCCAAGCTGACCGTAATCGTGCGTAAAGCCTACGGCGGGGCCTATTTGGCGATGTGCTCCAAAGACATGGGAGCGGACCGGGTGTGCGCCTGGCCCTCCGCGGAGATCGCGGTAATGGGCGCGGAGGGCGCGGTGAATATTCTCTACCGCAAGGAGATCAGCGGGGCGGAAAACCCGGAAGAGGAGAAGAAAAAGCGCAGCGCCGAATACCGGGAAGCCTTTGCCAATCCCTACATGGCCGCGGCCCGGGGCTATTTGGACGACATCATCGAACCGGCGGACACCCGGGCGTACTTAGCGGCGTCGTTAGAAATTCTGCGCGCCAAGCGGGAATTGCGCCCGCAGAAAAAACACGGGTTGATACCGCTGTAGGAACAAGCGCAACCACGGAATACGCAATACGGAATACGTAAAAGCGTATTGCGTAATGAGAGGAAGTACTATGAACGAAACCATCTCCTTCGGCGTCAATTTGACGATTGTCGGATTGTGCATCACTTTTGCGGCGCTGGCCGCTATTTCCCTGGGCGTGGCGCTGATGCGCTGGCTGGATGAGAAAGGGCATCTCCGGGAAGAGCGGGAAAAGCAATTAGCCCTGGAAAAAGAGCAAACCATCGACAACCTGACCCTGGTGCTGATTGCGGCGGCGGTGGGGACGATGCTGCAAGGGCGCTTTTACATTCGCAGCGTGCGCCGGATACCGCTGATCGGCGAGCGCGCCAGCCCCTGGTCTATGCAAGGGCGGGCAGTGCTGTTAGGTTCCCACGTGGTTGGCAGGAAACCATCATCATCCTGAGTGCAAAACCGAAGTTTTGTGGCAAAGCCACTCCTTCGGAGGTGGCAAAGCCCCAACTACGGGGTAAACCACTCCTTCGCAGCGCTCCTGAAGCGCGAATAAAGATAAAGACCTCAAAGGTTTTGGAAACCTTTGAGGTCTAAGAATCAATATAACGGAGACAACCATGAAGCTCAAAATCACCGTTCACGGTGTTGCCTACGAAGTGGAAGTGGAAGTGCTGGATATCGGGGAGGGGTTTCCGACGAACATCCCCTCTCCCCTGCCCCAGGTTCAGCCGGTTTCACCGGCGTCGCCTGCGGCGGCGGCGCCCGGGCCGGCCAAACCGGCGCGCGCGCGCGGTTCCGCCGCGAAGAGGTCTGCCGGAGGGGCGGTCACCTCGCCGATTGCCGGAACGGTGATGGAGATCAAATGCAAGCCGGGAGATGCAGTCAGCGAAGGGCAGGTGCTGCTGGTGATCGAGGCCATGAAAATGAATACTTCTATTGCCGCCCCCACTGCCGGAAAAATCAAAGCGATTCCGGTGGCGGTCGGCGACACGGTTATCGAAGGACAGGCGCTGGTGGAGTTTGAATGAGGCGCCTGCCGGGGATAATTTGTTCCGGGGTTGGCGGGTTCCGGGCATCTTCTCCATTGCCGGGACAGAGGTCGGTCGAAAAAGCCTGAGGAAATATCATGGACATTCTCTTCAACTTTCTACAAACCGGGGCAGTGGGTAATTTTTCCTGGGGCAACCTGATCATGCTGCTGGTGGGAGGTTTTTTCTTGTGGCTGGCGATCACCAAGGATTACGAACCCCTGCTGCTGGTGCCGATCGGTTTCGGCATCCTGGTCGGAAACATTCCTTTTGCCGAGGGCATGAATATCGGGGTGTACGAAACCGGCAGCGTTTTGAGCATCCTCTACCAGGGCGTTACCCAGGGATATTACCCGCCGCTGATCTTCTTAGGCATCGGGGCCATGACCGATTTTTCGAGCATGTTGTCCAATCCCCGGCTGATTTTATTGGGCGCGGCGGCGCAGGCGGGCATTTTTGCCACTTTTTTAGGCTCGCTCTACTTAGGATTTTCCTTGAAGGACGCCGCCGCCATCGGGATCATCGGCGGGGCGGACGGGCCTACCGCCATCTTCCTCTCCTCCAAGCTGGCTCCCCAGTACTTAGGCGCGATTGCCATCGCCGCTTATTCATATATGGCGTTGGTGCCGGTCATCCAGCCCCCGATCATCAAATTGCTGACCAGCAAAAGGGAGCGCCTGATCCGCATGAAGCCCTCCAAACCGGTCAGCCGACGCCTGCGGGTGCTCTTCCCGATCATGGGATTTCTGCTTACCGCCTTCATCGCCCCCGGATCGTTGACGCTGTTAGGGATGCTCTTCTTCGGTAATTTGCTGAAGGAGAGCGGCGTTACCGAGCGGCTGGCCAAAACCGCCCGCAGCGCTTTTATCGACATCGTGACCATTTTGCTGGGACTCACGGTGGGAACATCCACGGACGCCCACCGCTTCCTCACCCCCGATTCCATCAAAATTTTTGCGTTGGGGGCGGCTTCCTTTGGGGTGGCGACCGCCGGGGGGGTGCTCTTCGC
>CAZFVV010000038.1:3294-43366 GCA_964522165.1 uncultured Calditrichaceae bacterium | reverse complement strand
CACGATTAGGGCGGCTAGAATATCCACTATTTAACGGATTTATGCAACAATGCCGATATTTGGCAAAGAACTCTCTGGAATCTTCTAAAATTTGAATTAACTCACTGCTGCCGCTAATGGTTCTTTCTTGTAAATCAATAAACTGTTTTCGGGCTTCCTGGATTTGGTTATTTAAATGTGTTCCCTCATTCTCGGCAGAATCTAATTCCGTCTTGTGGCGTTCCAGGATCGCCAATTGTTGAGTAATGTTTTTAGTAATTTCAATTTCTTGTTGCAATAACGTTATATCTGTACGCGTTCTGTCTTCTGCCCAGTTCATATAGCTTGTACCAGGTATCCCCTCCGCCGTCCACAACTCCGAAAGCGTATGTTTGGCTTCTTCTAATAATTGGGCCGAAGTATCATATTCACCTTTTGCATTGCGCAAGGCATCTCGGAGTGTCTGCTCGCTCGTCTCACAATTGGTCACGGTAATAAATCGCCCCAATTCCTTATAACGATCTGCCGGTTTAGCTGTTACTAACTGGAGGATTTGTCCTCTTCTCAGGATAGCGGCGCGGGGTCGTTCTCCCGCTCCTTTAACAAACGGTTTATTTCCCGTAGCAAATTTGCCAAGCCATTCTGCGCCATTATAGACTAACTTAATTTCAACATCAGTTCGTCCCTGGCCCAGCGCGGGGGCATGGGCATTGGTGGCCCCGCTTTTGTCCTCAAATGATCCAATTCTTTCATTACAAATAAAATCGATTGCATCCACAATAGTGGATTTCCCCGATCCATTTTCACCATAAATTAACACGGCTATTTTTTCTTTGCTGAATTCGAGAGTAACGGGCCGCGTCGCTCCTTTAAATCCCTTTATGGCCAGCTTTTCAATTTGTTTGCGCATCTTCTCTCCCTTTCTCCAAAAGCTCATTTTCGATGAGCAATATCCAATCTTGTTCCTTCATCAGCCCTTCCGCAAACTTAGTGTTTAGCTCTTTGCGAGATCGTTCTGAAAGTCGGAACTTCCGGGATAGAGAAACCAGTATTCTCTCTGCAAGGGCGGTTTCCAAAGATGATTTCATGCCAACCTCCAGCGAATGGTGAATAATTCCGTTTTTTCAATTTGCTGTTTTAAACGCGCTTCTATTTCCTCGATTAACGCATCTTTTCTTCGATCCACGTCATCCTGGGCTTGAAAAAGATTCTGGCGCAAGGTTTTCCGTTTCTTTTCCATTTCTTTGATTTCCCGCTGCGCCTGAACTTTTTCTTCTAATTTCAATAGTTTTTTCGCTTCGGTTTTGCGGGTTTTGATCTCCACGTCCAATTGTTTCAATTCCAATTCCAGGCTGTTCTTCAAATCATCTGCCCACTTATCCAGTTTTTCCATTTCGCTATCAAAGAAATTGGTATTGCGTTCGGCGGTTTTTTGTAGAACAGCGGCTTCTTGTGATTGAGCGATTTCTTCCAGGCGGGAGTGGACATCCCCCCCGGCCCCCCTTCTAAGGGGGGAGTTAACCCCCTGGCCTCCTTTTTTAGGGGGGGAAGCGGGAAGGGAGAAAAGGCGCTGGCATTGATCAATGTCTAAGGCAGCACCTTCATCGTCGATGCCGCAGAATAAGAGGTGGTCTTCGGTTTCTAAGGCGGTGATGGTAAGATTGATAATGGCCAGCCAGCCGGATTTACCGATTAAAGGTTCCAAAATGGCTATTTTGGTCTCCGGCGTTCCCGAATAGTTAAAAATAAGTTCGCCTGTTCCTAATGTTGCCGTTTTGCAGCGTTCCACAATCCGCTGCGCCAGGGGATGCCCGATCCGGTAAAGGTTAGCATCCTCGATATTCTTGCCAATCCGGTAAGGGCCGGGGTGAATCGTTTCGTCAGGAAAAGGGTTTTTCACCAGGTAGAAAGAATACTCCTGTTCTTCAAAACGGGCATACGGTTCCACAAAATATTGCGTCAATCGCCAAAGCCACTTTTCATATTTGTTGAGGTAGATTTTACTGTTTTCCTTATGAACCCGTAGTTTTTCGTGCACTTCTTCATCAAAGTTGGTGAGCAATTTTTCCCTTGCGGATTGCATCTTTTCATTGATTTGTTGCTCCAACTCTGTTTGCAGCGCATCAAAAGAGGCCTGAATTTCCGCTTCGGTGCGGGATTCCTGGTAAATCTGGGCGATGCGCTTTTCAAAATCCACGCCGGATTCAATCGTTCCGAGTACCTCATCGCTGGCGCCGAAAACGCCTTCGAATAGTTGAAATTTATCTTTTAACAGTTCATATACCCGCTGATCGGCGGCGTTCTTTTTGTTGAGGAAGTTTACCACTACCACATCGTATTTTTGCCCGTAACGATGGCAGCGCCCAATGCGCTGTTCGATGCGCTGGGGATTCCAGGGCAGGTCATAATTCACTACCATCGAGCAAAATTGGAGGTTGATCCCCTCGGCGGCGGCTTCGGTAGCAATCATGATAATTGCCTCGTCGCGGAAATATTCCACAATTGCCGCTCTCATATCGGCAGTGCGCGAGCCGGAGACTTTGTCGGTTCCCTGGTATCTTTCCAGCCAAAGGGTATAAATCTCTTTGGATTTTTCATCATTATTAGAGCCGTTGAACAATACAATCTTACCACGATATTCTTCACTGCCTTCCAAAATGTTTTTCAGATATTCCTGGGTACGCCGGGATTCCGTAAAAATAACCGCTTTGCGGGAAGCGCCGATTCGCCGGGCTTCTTCAAACCCACTTTTTAGCGCGGTAAGCAATGCTTCGCCTTTGGAGTTTTTGTGAATGGATTCGGCCAGTCCATAAAATTCTCGCAAGGATGACATTTCCGCTTTCATTAAACCAATCTCTTCGGGCGTGTATCCGTTCCCGTTCAAAGCATCCGATTCCTCTTCCGACCATTCATCGGCCAGTTCCTCGTAAGTTTCATAATCATCTGCAACCTCACTTTGCGCCAAAGCGCCTTCCACGCTGGCTACCGCGGCATGTTTTTCAACCATATCTTCTAATCTTTGGGTAAGCGCTTCTAATGTGCCGGAAATGGCATAAGTAGAAGACGCCAGAAGTTTACGCAGAATCAGGGTCATTAGCTGCCGCTGGCTGGAAGGAAGCGCAAAGAGAACCGGTTGTTGCAGATAATCGGATACCAGGTGATAGAGGCGATCTTCTTCCGGGGTAGGAAAAAATTCCTGGGTGATACACTTCCGGTTGGTGAAATTCACATACTCTTTTACCTGCCGGCGCAAGGTGCGCTTGCAAATCGGTTTCAGCCGTTCTTTCAAATCATCGAAGTTGCCATTATCGGACAGGCGCACAAACTGGTTTTGAAAACTTTTTTTATCTCCAAAAATGTATTCGTCAACGATGCTTACCAAACCGTATAACTCCATCAGCGAATTTTGCAAAGGAGTTGCCGTGAGCAGCACTTTGCGAAAATCTTTAAGGGATTGTTTGATGGAATTCCCGATTTTATTGCCGGGCTTATATACATTACGTAAGCGATGGGCTTCATCGATTACTGCCAAATCCCAATGAACGCCGCGCAGATGAAGTTCCTTTGCCCGGGCAAAATGGTAGGAACAGATGACGATCTTCTCCCGGAGAAAAGGGTTTCTATTGCCCGATTTAAATTCCTGGTTAAAATTTTTAGATTCTAAGATTACGGATGGCAGGAAAAACTTGTCAGCCAACTCCTGGCTCCACTGCTTACGCAAACTGGAGGGAACGATGATCAAAATCTTTCTTTTCCTTTCCGCCCATTTTTGCGCGATGACAATTCCCGCTTCAATGGTTTTCCCCAGGCCGACCTCATCCGCTAAAATGGCGCCCATCGAGAAGGGGGACTGGAAGGCAAATAACGCCGCTTCTACCTGGTGGGGATTTAAATCCACCTGCGCATCGGATAGAGTGGGAGTTAATTTTTCCAGGCTGTCGGATGAATATCTTTTGGTCAGTTCATAAGCAAAATATTTGGCGTGATAGGCGGTTAAACCGGTAGCGCGAACTCGTTCAAATTCATCAAAACCTTTTGATTCTCGCATTTTTAACCCGAATCGGTTTCATGGATATTCATCAATTCTCGGTTTTAATCTACAAATAAATAATATCTAAAAGCAATAATGGGTTGTTTGTGATATCGCACTTTTTTATAATTTTTAATACTCTCTTCCGTTGCCACTCCTAATATCATTTCCAATCTCTCCCATCTTCCCCCTAAGATCTACCGACAATCCCCCCAATTCCCCGCGCCGAAGAGTTCACCAACTCTTGCTGAAGAGTTGACAAACTCTTGCCGAAGAGTTTGCCCGGTCATGCCTATCTTTTTCTCATTCACCACGCCGCATCGTCTAGAACATACTGACCTTTTCCCCAAAATGAAGGCGCATTCCGGGCAAAGCCTCCCCGGGCCGGCAGCAGCAGTCAACTTTCTGCCCCTGCCACCGCCGCTTCACAATTATCAAGGCCAGGTGATCTGACAACACTCACCCCTCACCCCCCTACTCCATAGGTGATAAGCGAAGGGAACTTCCGATCAAATTCCCCGCCTTGCTAAGGCGGGGAATTTAAACCTGTGTTCCCCTTAGCTTGACACCTGTGCTCACTCACCCCTTACCCCGCCTCTCTCAAAACCTCAACGTAAAGGTCGTCCTCTCCCCGGGAAGAGAGCGCACCGCGATGCTGCCCCCGTGCAGGCGCATGATCTGCCGGCACAAACTCAACCCGATCCCGCTGCCGTTCTGTTTGGTACTGAAAAAGGGAATGAAGATTTTCTCCCGGGTCTCCGGGTCGATGCCGGGGCCGTTGTCGATCACCTGGATCACCGCCCGGCTGCGCCGGTCCAGGAAAGCTTTCAACTCTACCCGCCCGCCGCGGCGCTCCCCTAAGGCCTGGAGCGCGTTGGTGACCAGGTTGATCAGGGCCTGCTCGATCAACTGGGGATCGGCGGCCAGCGCCAGGTCGGGAGGGTACACCGCGGCCAGCACCTCCACGGGACTGTCTTGGAGCTGGTTTCCCAACAACCCCTGCACCCGCCCAAACACCTCCGCGACGGGGAACATCTGGAAATTGGGCGCCGGCAGGCGGGTCAGCTTGCGGTAACTTTCTACAAAGCGCAACAGCCCCTCGCTGCGTTTCCGGATGGTTTGCACCGCTTCTTGAATATCCTGCACGCCGGCCAAATCCAACGCCGGCGCGGCGCTGCCGGGAGGTTTTTCCGCGAGTATGGCGTTGACCGTGGCCGCCAGGCTGGCAATGGGGGTTACGGAATTCATGATTTCGTGGGTGAGCACCCGGATGAGGTTCTGCCAGGCCTCCATCTCTTTTTCTTCTAACTCGCTCTGGATGTTTTGGAGCGATATTAGGGTGATGGGCCTCCCCTGCAGCTTGAAGCGGGTTGCGTAAACCGCGAGTTGCAGCCACTCGTCCTGAGATTGGATTTTCAGCAGCGCCCGCTCCCCGCTTTGGAGGTTGACCAGGGTATTAACCAGCGAGGGGTTGAGGGCGGAGAGGCCGCGGATATTTTTCAACTGCTGCACGGAGAGCAAACGTTTGGCGGCGCTGTTGCTCAGCTCTACCTCCCCGTCTTCCCGGAAGGAGATCAAACCGATGCCCACGTGGCGCACCACGGTCTGCAAAAAGCGGTGCTGCGCTTCTTTTTCCGCCCGGGCTTTCTGGAATTCCTCGATCACCGCGGAAAAAGATTTCTTCAAATCGTCGAATTTGGAGCCTAATCCCGCGCCGGAAAAGGATTGCGAAAAATCGGCGTATTTGACGGCCTGGAAAAAGCGGCTCAAATCCTGGTTGGTCTTCTCCGCGTAGCGGATCAGCGAAATCGTCTGGTAGAGCAAAAATATCCCCAACAGGAACGCGGTGGCCAGCAACCGGGTCTGCTGCACCACGAACACGAACAGAAAGATGCTGAGGATCAAACCCAGCACTCGCAGGGTAACCTGGAAGCGGAATCTTTTGAAGAAAGTTTTTTCCATGGGCAAAAAAATGTGATTCGTAAAACGTAATACGTAAAATACTGTGCGTATTTCGTATTCCGTTTTTCTTACGCAATACGCATTACGCAGCCCCCCGCCCTCCTCACAACCCATACTTCGCCATGCGGCGGTAGAGGGCCGGGCGGGTCAGGCCTAACTCTTTGGCGGCGCGGGAGATGTTTCCCCGGTGCTTTTCAATGGTTTTGCGGATCACCAACTTTTCGACCTCCTCCAACTGGTAGTTTTCGAGCGATATTTCCGGTTGTTGCAGGTCTTGCGGGGCGAAGAAGAAATCTCCCGGCTGCAAGGTATCGGTTTCGCCCATGATCACCGCCCGCTCGATGGCGTGCTGCAGCTCCCGCACGTTGCCCGGCCAGTGGTGGCTTTGCAGGCGCTGCAGCGCGGCGGGGGAGAGCCGCAGGCGCGGTTTCTGGTATTTTTTCCCGTAGCGGCGCAGGAAGTGCTCCGCTAACAGGGGAATATCCTCCCGGCGCTCCCGCAGCGGGGGAATGCGGATTTCCACGGTATTGATGCGATAGAGCAGATCCTGGCGGAATTCCCCTTCCGCGGCCATGCGGCGCAGGGGCATGTTGCTGGCGCAGATCAGGCGGATGTCGATGGGAACGGGTTTGTTGGAGCCTACCCGGGTGACCACCCGGTTTTGCAATACCGTGAGCAGTTTGGCTTGCAGGCCGGGGGGCAGGTTACCGATCTCGTCCAAAAACAGGCTCCCCCCGGAAGCGATCTCGAAACGCCCGGGGCGGTCCTGCCGGGCGTCGGTAAACGCTCCCTTCACGTGGCCGAAGAGTTCGCTCTCGAACAGGCTCTGGCTGATCGCGCCCACGTCCACGCTGATGAATACCTTCTCCGCCCGGGGGGATTGGCGGTGGATGGCCCGGGCGACCAGCTCTTTGCCGGCGCCGTTTTCTCCCAAAATCAGCACGTTGGCGTCGGTTTTAGCCACTTTCTGGATGCTGGCAAAGACCTCCTGCATGGCCGCGCTGCCGCCGATGATCTCCTGATAACCCTGATCCATATCGGCGCTGAGCTGTTTTTGCTGGGAGCGAATCCGGCTCAGCTCCAGGCGGGAGCGGCGGAATTGCAGGGCCGCGGAGACCGTGGCCAGCAGCTTCTCGTTGTGCCAGGGCTTCAGCACAAAATCAAAAGCCCCGGCTTTGATGGCCTGCACCGCCTTTTCCACGTCCCCGAACGCGGTGATGAAGATGGCCACGGCCGCGGGGTCTATTTGCAGAATGCGCTCCAGCCAGTGAAATCCCTCCCGGCCGCTTCCGCCTTCCGGCCTGAAATTCATGTCTAACAGGATCACGTCGTAAGTGTCCTCTTTGAGCAGCGTCGGGATATTTTGGGGCGCTTTTTCCACCGTTACCGCGGAAAAGTGCTTTTTCAGCAGCAGCCGCGCCGCTACCAGCACGTCTTCATCATCGTCGATGACTAAAATTTTGCCGGATTCCTGGGGCATGGGGGTTTTCCTTTGAGAATGAAGAGTTTATACCCGTCAGGTGTTGATCTTTTCGTGGTGGAGTGCCACGAAGTGGCTCCTTTGGAACAAAGCTTCTGCTTTGCGCTGCATCTGCAAAACTAAAGTTTTGCACTCCAAAAATTCCGTTTCCCGGGCGCGCTTTCCGGCGGGAACTGCAATGGAATGCCGGCAACCGGTTGTATTTCCCGAACTTCATCCCCTTCGTTCCGTAGGAGCGGAAACCCGCCGCCGGAAGGAGGATTTACCCAACTGTTCGATAATGAACACTCGTTGTAATATAAGCGTACAGAGGTAAATTTGCAGGGATTATTTGCTGATGCGGCTAATTTTTCAATAATCAGTAGGTTAGAAATAGTGGCATGAAAATTGGCATTGGAAAAGCCGGCGCGGGGTGAAGGATTTCTTGTCGGTGCAAAATAAATTTTGCACTCCTTTCACGGCGCCGGTTATTGCTGCTTGAGGAGAAATTTCATGAACCTGTCCACCATGGATCGAAAAATCGAAAAGAAAAAATGGCCGCCTAAGAAAGTGATCGGGCTGGGTCTGGCCGCCGCTTTTCTGTTCTTTATCATTTATACTTTCTTATTTGGGGATACCCGCTCGCGCCTGAACGTGCAGGTGGAAAAAATCACCATTTCCACGGTCGCCCGGGGGCCTTTCCAGGAATTCATTCCCATCACCGCGGCGGTAATCCCGGTGAAGACGGTTTACTTAGACGCCGTGGAGGGTGGGCGGGTCGAAGCCATTTTTATGGAAGCCGGCAACATGGTTCAGAAAGGGGACAAAATCCTGCAATTGGCGAATACGAATTTGCTGCTCGACATCATGTTCCGGGAAGCGGAGCTGGCGCAGCAGTCCAATAATTTGCGCAACACCCGCCTGGCCATGGAACAAAACCAGTTGAACCTGAAGAGCAACCTGGTAGAATTGGAATACCAGATTCAGCTCCTCAAGCGGCGTTACGAGCGCAGCGAAGCCCTGGAGCAGGAGAACCTGATCTCCCGGGAAGAATATCTCCAGGTGAAAGATGAGTACGACTACTATCTCAAACGCCGGGAGCTGGCGGTCCAATCCTTCAAGCAGGATTCCCTGTTCCGCAGCGAGCAGATTCGCCAATTAGAAGGCTCCCTGGCGCGCATGGAGAGGAACTTAGAGATCGTGCGCCAGAAGTTGGACAACCTCACCATTCAGGCGCCCATCAGCGGGCAGCTTACCTCGCTGAACGCGGAGTTTACCGGGGAGATCAAATCCCCCGGGGAGCGGTTAGGGCAAATCGACGTGTTGGACAGCTTCAAGGTGCGGGCGGCGATCGATGAGCACTACCTGCCGCGCATCGAAGTGGGATTGCAGGGGGAGTTCACCTTTGCCGGAAAAACCTACCGGCTGGTGAGCGAAAAGATTTTCCCGGAGATTCGCGAGGGGCGCTTCAACGTGGATTTGCACTTTGTCAACGATCCGCCGCCGGAAATCCGGCGCGGGCAAACCCTGCACGTTCGTTTGGAGTTGGGCGGTCCCTCGCAGGCGCTGCTGTTAGCGCGGGGCGGTTTTTATCAAAAAACCGGGGGGCAGTGGGTATTTGTAACCGATGAATCCGGCAAAACCGCGGTCAAACGCGTCATCCGCCTGGGGCGGCAAAATCCGGAAGTTTTCGAGGTGTTGGAAGGGCTGGAACCCGGCGAGCGGGTAATTACCTCCTCGTACGACGCGTTCGGCGACGTGGAAAAGCTGGTTTTGAAAGAGTGAAGGGTGAAATAATTTAATGGTAACAGGAGTGCAGAATTTATTCTGCACTGGCGGTGCAAAATGAATTTTGCACTCCTGTCTTCGCAATATCGTTCGCACAATGCAACAATCCTGATAACCCTGAGGAGCCAGGCATGATTCGCACCGTGAATTTGAAGAAAGTTTATACCACCGAAGAAGTGGAAACCACCGCTTTGAACGAGGTGAATTTAGAGGTAAAAGAGGGAGAGTTCGTCTCCATCATGGGGCCCTCGGGCTGCGGCAAATCCACCTTGCTCAATATCTTCGGCTTGTTGGACAATCCCAGTTCCGGGGAATACCATTTCAACGGCAAGGAGGTCTCCCGCTTAACGGAGCGGCAGCGGGCGAATTTTCGCAAGGGCAACATCGGTTTCGTGTTCCAGAGTTTCAACCTGATCGATGAATTGACCGTGTTCGAGAACGTGGAATTGCCCCTTTTATACCTGGGTTTCTCTGCCGGAGACCGCAAAAAACGGGTGGAGGAGGTGCTGGAGCACATGGGCATTATGCACCGCCGCAACCATTTTCCGCAGCAGCTTTCCGGGGGGCAGCAGCAGCGGGTGGCGGTGGCCAGGGCGGTGGTCGCCCGCCCCCGGGTGATTTTAGCCGACGAACCCACCGGCAACCTGGATTCCACCCACGGGGATGAAGTGATGAAGATCCTCACTGACCTCAACGAAGCCGGCACTACCATCATCATGGTTACCCACTCCCCCATGTACGCAGAGTACAGCCACCGGGTGGTGCACCTCTTCGACGGCCAGGTAGTGTCGGAAAACATGATGGAGAGATTTCGCATTTAGGGATTGATCGCAACTACTTAGCCACGAAGACACCAAGATACGAAGGAACACAAACGGGTTTTAATCTATTGGCTTTAAAGAGGCAAACATATTATCGGGATTTTGTGACTTAGTGGCTGAAGAGTTACCTCGAAAACCGGGAGATGCCCATGATTCGCCTGAAAAATATCTTCAAATATTATTCCAATAAATTTGTCAAGACCTACGTCTTGCAGGATAACAACTTAGAAATCCGCCAGGGGGAGTTTGTCACCATCATGGGGCCTTCCGGGGCCGGTAAGTCCACCCTGTTGCACATTATGGGAATGCTCGACAGCCCCTCTTCCGGGGAGTACTATTTTTACGACCAGCCGGTTCACCGGCTCAGCGAGAAGCAGCGCACGGAGCTGCACAAGCACCATATCGGTTTCGTTTTCCAGAGTTATCACCTTATCGACGAATTGACCGTGTACGAGAACCTGGAAACCCCGCTGTTATACCAAAAGGTGAAAGCCGGGGAGCGCAAGAGCATGGTGGCGGAGATGTTAGACCGCTTCCGCATGGTGGCGAAGAAGGATCTTTTCCCGCCGCAGCTTTCCGGCGGGCAGCAGCAGTTGGCGGCCATCGCCCGGGCGCTCATTATTCAGCCGAAATTGATCCTGGCGGATGAACCCACCGGCAACCTCAACTCCCAACAGGGGGAGGAGATCATGCAAGTTTTCAAAGAGCTTCACGAAGCCGGGGCGACGATTGTGCAGGTAACCCACTCGGAGCGCAACGCCGCCTATTCCGAGCGGATCATTCATTTGTTGGACGGGCGCATCGTGGAAGACGCCCCGGTGAGCCTGGCGGAGGTTGCGGGGGAATAGCGGTCAGCTATCAGCAGGGGCGCAGCACAAATTGCGCTTTTTAGACGAAAAGAGGAGATTCCGGCATCCGCCGGAATGACAATGCGGATGGGTTTTGTCATGCCTGCGAATGCAGGTATCTCATTACTCGAAACGGGAGATTCCATGCTCGGAAATTATTTCAAGATCGCCATCAGGAACCTGCTGAAGCATCGCGGTTATACACTGATCAATATTCTCGGATTGGTGGCCGGCCTGGCCTGCTGCATTCTGATCCTGCTCTACGTGCTGGAGGAGCTGCGCTTCGACGCCTTTCACGCCAAAGCGGGGCGTATTTTCCGGGTGGTGGAAGTGCGCAGCACCCCGGACCGGGGCGACCAGCATAACGCCCGCAGCGTTGCCCCGCTGGGTCCGGCAATGGAAGCGGAATTTCCCGAAGTGGCGTCCTCGGTTCGGATGCTGCAACTGTTCCGGGTAACCATGCAATTCCGGGAAAACCGCTTCTATGAAGGCGATTACCTGCTCAGCGAGCCTTCTTTCTTCAAGATATTCGATTTTGAGCTCCTGCGCGGGAACCCGGAGACGGCGCTTGCCGAGCCCCGTTCGGTGGTGCTCACCGAAGCTGCGGCCCGTAAATATTTCGGGAACGAAGATCCGATGGGAAATATTCTCCGGGCGGAGGCGTTCGGGGATATGAAAGTCACCGCCATCCTCAAGGATTTGCCTTCCAATTCCCACCTCAATTTCAGCATGTTGATCTCCTTCAACATCATGGAGCATATCAACTGGTGGGCCCCCTTCCTGAACGACTGGAATCCCAATTACCGCACCGTGATCACCTACCTGCTGCTGCAAGAACCGGCGGCGGCCCCGGCGCTGGCGGCAAAACTCCCGGTGTTTTTGAACAAACATTGCGGGGAGGCGGATTGGCCCCTCAAAGACCTCTATTTGCAGCCGCTGCGGGATATTCATTTCCGCTCCGGCCACATCGCATTCGAGCGCAATCACAACAAAGGGGAGATCGCTTACATCTACATCTTCTCTGCTATCGCCTTGCTCATCGTGCTCATCGCCGGCATCAATTATATGAATCTTGCCGCCGCCCGGGCCTTGAACCGCGCCCGGGAAGTGGGCGTGCGCAAGGTAGTCGGCGCTTCCCGCTTCCAACTGGCGGGGCAGTTCCTCAGCGAGTCGCTGCTGCTGGTTGCATTGGCTTTCCTGCTGGCGTTGTTCGTGGTTGAGCTGGTATTGCCCTTTTTCAATGCGTTTGTGGGGAAACAAATTACCCTGGGACAGGCATTGCAGCCGGAAGCCATCTTTACTTTCCTGGGATTGACCGTTTTCGTGGGTTTGCTCTCCGGCAGTTACCCGGCGTTTTTCCTCTCCCGCCTGCAAGCCGTCCGGGTTTTAAAGGGCGGGGCGGAGAAACTCGCTAAAATTTCCAACCTGCGCCGCGCCCTGGTGGTGCTGCAATTTATCCTTTCCGTGGTGATGATGATCGCCACCCTGGTGGTTTATCAACAGATGAATTACGTGCGCAACAAACACCTGGGATTCGACCGGGAGCACCTGGTGGTGATCGACATCAACAGCAACAACGTGCGCCGGCACGCGGAAACCATGAAAGCGGAAATGCGCCGCAACCCCGCGGTATTAGAGGTGTCGGTTACGAATCGCGTACCGGGGGACTGGAAAAACATTGCCACCATCGATGCGCTGCCCGGGGACGCGCCTTCTTCGACGGCGCACACCATGTATCTCCTCGCGGTGGACCGGGAGTTTACGGAAACCTACGGCGTGCGCCTGGTTGCGGGCGAGAATTTCTCCGGCCGCGGCGGCGATTCCCTCTCGGTTTTAATCAACGAAGCGGCGGCGCGGGCGCTGGGCTGGGAGAACCCGCTCGGGAAAGAGATTCGCATTCCCCGGGCGGATTTGGAGGGGGGCGGTTCCAGCAAAGCGGATTTTCGCGCCCGGGTGATCGGGATGGTCAGGGATTTTCATTTCAAATCGCTCTACCAAAAGATAGAACCGCTGGTGCTGGCCTGGCAGGACAACCCCTTCGACCGCATTGATTACTTTTCCGTAAAAGTGCGGGGAACGAATTTGGCGGCCACGCTGGATTTCCTGCGCGAAATCGGGGAGCGTTTCGACCCCGACCACCCTTTCGAGTATAATTTTTTGGATGAACGTTTGAACGATTTTTACCGCCGGGATCAAAAATTGGGGCAACTGTTCGGAATTGCCGCGGCGCTGGCGATCTTCATCGCCTGCATGGGGTTGTTCGGCCTGGCGGCGTTCATGGCCGGGCAGCGCACCAAAGAGATCGGCATTCGCAAGGCGTTGGGCGCGACTGTGGCCAGCCTGATCGGGCTGCTCTCTAAAGATTTTGCCAAATTGGTGCTGATTGCCAACCTCATCGCCTGGCCGCTGGCCTGGTACGTGATGAATCGCTGGCTGGCGGATTTCGCTTACCGCATCGAAATCGGCTGGTGGGTATTCGTTCTGGCCGGCGGCCTGGCGCTGTTGATCGCCCTGCTGACGGTGAGCTACCAGGCCATCAAAGCCGCGCTGGCAAACCCGGTGAAGGCATTACGATACGAGTAGTGTCATTCGCTGCGCTGTCATTTGCTACGCGTCATTTGTTGTTATTTGCTTCGCTGTCATTTTTTGTCATTTGCTTCGCGTCATTATACCTATTGACGGGCGCAGCCCCAATGACCGCGCAGCCCCAATGACCGCGAAGCCCAATGACCGCGAAGCCCAATGACCGCGAAGCCCAATGACGGCGCAGCCCAATTGACAGCGAAGGCAATGACGGGCGCAGCCCAATTGACGCCGAAGGCCAATGACCCAATTCCCCGGAGGATTCATGCTCAAAAATTATCTGATAACCGCGCTGCGAAGATTGCGCTATAACCGCAGTTACGCAATCGTCAACGTGCTGGGACTGGCGCTGGGAATGACCTGCTGCCTGCTGATTTTCCTGATCATCCGCCATGAATCGGGCTTCGACCGCTTCCACCGCCATTTCGAGCGCATTTATCGCGTGGTCACGGACGAAACCATCAACGATAAAATCACCCATACCTCCGGCTCGCCCATCCCCTTTGCCGCGGCGCTGCGCAACGATTTCCCGCAGATCGAAAAAGCCGCCGTGTCGCTTTATAACCAGGAGGGCCTTTTTTCGCTGGAAAGAGAGGGACAGACGCTCCGCTTCCAGGAAAACCGCGGGGTGGTGTTCGTGGAGCCGGCGTTTTTCGAGATTTTCGATTTTCCCTGGCTGGCCGGCGATCCCAACAGCCTGGCCGAACCCAATACCGTGGCGCTGACCGAAGACCTCGCCGCCAAATTTTTCCCCGGCGAAAATCCCCTCGGTAAAACCATCCGCCTGGATAACCAGATTGATCTAAAAATCACCGGCGTCGCCAAAAATCCCCCGGCCCGCAGCGATTTTCCCTTTACCGCGATGATTTCCTTCAAAACCGCGCCGCAATCCGGCTATGACGTGGAATCCTGGGGGCATTTGATGTCCAACGTGCACACCTACCTGTTGCTGCCGCCGGGGGAATCTGCGCAGGCCCTGGAAAGCCAGTTTCCGGCTTTCACGGAAAAGTATTTCCGGGATGACGTGGCTCGGCGGTTCTACCGGCTGCAAACGTTAAGCGACCTGCATTTCAATCCCCGCTACGGCAACTACGGCGACCGCACCATTAGCAAAACCACCCTGTGGGCGCTGGGGCTGATCGGTTTTTTACTGCTGCTGGCCGCCTGCATCAACTTTATCAACATGGCCACCGCCCAGGCGCTGCAGCGCGCCCGGGAAGTGGGGGTGCGCAAGGCGTTGGGAGCGTTCCGGGAGCAGTTAGTCGGGCAGTTCTTAGGGGAAACCTTTCTGATCGTGCTTTTTGCGGCGCTGCTCTCCCTGGCGCTAACGGAAATGCTGCTGCCCTCTTTGAAGACCTACCTGGGGTTGAAAATCCAGGTTCATCCTTTGCAGGACCTCCGCTTGTTGGGATTTACGGCGGCGCTGGCCGCGGCGGTTACCCTGTTAGCGGGTTTGTATCCCGCGTTCATCCTCTCGTGCTTTACCCCGGCGCTGGCGCTGAAAAACAAACCGGATTCCTCCCCCGGCGGGGCTTTCAACCTGCGGCGGGCACTGGTAATATTTCAGTTTATTATCTGCCAGATGCTCATCCTCGCTACCATCATCGTATCCTGGCAATTGGATTATTTCCGGAACAAAGACCTGGGCTTCGAGCAGGAGGCGGTAGTTATTACCCCCCTGCCCCGCAACGACGCCGCCGTTTTGAGCGCCCTGCGCAACGAATTGCTGCGCGACAGCCGGATTCATAACGTTTCTTTCAGCTTTTCCAGCGCCGCTTCCGGAATCCGCTGGGACAGCAACTTGCAGCACACCCTCAACGGGGCGGAGGAAGATTTCGTCTCGGATTTGAAGTTCGCCGACGCTTCCTATCTCTCCGTCTATGGCTTGAAGCTGGTCGCGGGGCGGAATTACGCGGAGAGCGACACGATTTCCGAATGGGTGGTCAACGAAACCTTCGCGCGGAAATTGGGCTTAACGCCGGATGAGATCGTGGGGAAAACCTTCAAATTAGGCGGCCGATCCTACCTGCCGGTGGTGGGGGTGGTGCGGGATTTCAACGCCACCTCCCTGCACCAAGAGATTCGGCCCTGCCTGCTGGCCGCCCGCCGCCAGTCCTATTACGAGGCGGGCATCAAGATCGACTTGCACAACGTGAAAGAAGCGCTGCGCCACGTCGAAGCCTGCTGGAACGCCGCTTTCCCGGATTTCCTGTACAGCTACCAGTTTTTGGATGAGCGGGTGGCGCGGTTCTACCAGGAAGAACAAAAAACCGCGCAGTTGTTCCGGGTGTTCTCCGGCATCACCATTTTCATCGGGTGCTTAGGGTTGTTGGGGCTGGTTTCCTTTATGGCGGCGCGGCGCACCAAGGAGGTGGGGGTGCGCAAAGTGTTGGGCGCTTCCGTGGGCAACATTCTGCTGCTGTTCGGCAAGGAGTTCGCCGCCCTGATTCTCATCGCCTTTGCCGTGGCCGCGCCGGCGGCGTACTACGTTATGAACAGTTGGCTGCAAGATTTTGCCTACCGCATCCACGTCGGCGCGGGGGTATTTGCCCTGGCGCTGGGGATAACCGTGCTGATTGCGGCGCTCACCGTAGGCTACCAGGCCCTGCGGGCGGCGCTGGCCAACCCGGTGGAGAGTTTGCGGTATGAATAGTGTCATTTGCCTACGGCGTCATTGGCTGCGCGTCAATTCGCTGCGCGGTCATTCGTTGTCATTGATCGCAACCTAAATGACGGGTGCAGCCAATGACCGCGAAGCGCAATGACGCGCGAAGCGCCAATGACGCCGCAGGCAAATGACCGCGCAGCCAATGACAAAAACTCAGGAGAAGCCTAATGGTCAAAAATTACCTGAAAATCGCCCTGCGAAATTTATTCAAATACAAAGCGTTTTCGTTCATAAACGCACTTGGATTGGCGATCAGCATGTCGGTTTGCCTGCTGGTGATCATGTTGATCCGCGACGCCTATAATTTCGATCTTTTCCACCCGCAAGGCGAGCGGGTGTACCGTATTCTCACCGACGCCCAACGAAAAGCCGGCGGCCAGGAGAGTTACGCCTCCTCGCCTTATCCCGTGGGAATGGCGCTGTCAGGGAATTTCTCCGGGGTGGAGGCCTGGTCGCCCCTGGTGCGTTCTTTCAACGGCGCTTTCAGAACCTCCCGCAAGGAGCTGAATATGGAAGGTTTCTTTACCGGGAGCGATTTTTTCACAGTGTTCGGCTTCCGGCTGGCGCAGGGCGATCCGGCCACCGCGCTGGCCGAGCCGCAAAGCGTGGTGCTGACACAGGAAACCGCAGAGCGGTTTTTCAAAAATGAAGACCCGTTGGGGCAGATTCTGGAAAACAACTGGACCGGGAGCCTGAAAGTCACCGGGGTGCTGGAACCGTTCCCGGGAAAAACCCACCTGGAGTTCGAGGCCTTGTGTTCCATTTCCACCCTGCCCGCCTTGGAAAGGATGGAACCGGATTGGAGCGTGACGGATAACTGGAACAACTACTATATGACCTATAATTTTGTGCGCCTGCGCCCGGGGGCGGGCAAGGAAGCCGCGGAGGCGGCGCTGGCAGACATTGCCAAAACCGCTTACGAGGGGCGGGTGCTGGAGACCCGCGACGCCGGTTACCGGTTCCGCTTGCAGGCGTTGAAGGAAATTACCCCCGGCCCCCTGCTGTCTAACAGCGTCGGCAGGGGCGCGCCGGCCATGCTGTTGTGGTTTCTCACGGTTCTCTGCGCCATTGTGATGGCCTCGGCCTGTTTCAACTATACCAACCTGACCATTGCCCGCGCGTTTACCCGCACCAAGGAAGTGGGGGTTCGCAAGGTGATGGGCGCTAGCCGGGGGCAGGTCTTCGGGCAGTTCATGGGCGAGGCGGTGCTTACCGCGGGGCTGGCGCTGGTTCTGGCGTACGGAATCTTAGAATTGACCATCCCGTTTTTTAAACGCTTGCAATTCCTCGCCTTCATGGATGTGACCCTGAAGATGGACGGGGTGGTTGCGGGGGGTTTTTTGCTGTTTGCTATCGCGGTAGGCGTGTTAGCCGGGCTGTTGCCGGCGGCGGTTTTGTCGAAATTCCAGGCCGCGGCAGTTTTACAAAAATTGCAGAATCTCCCGCTGTTTCGCCGGGTGGGGCTGCGCAAAACCTTGTTGGTAACGCAGTTTGCCGTCTCCCTGGTTTTTATCATCCTGCTCACCATCGCCTGGCGGCAGATGAGTTTTGCCACCCGGGAAAATTTCGGCGCCGGCCGCAGCGACATTCTCAACGTGGAAATGGGGGGAATCCCCTACGACAAACTGGCCGCGGAAATTTCCCGGGTTTCCCAGGTGCAGGACATCAGCGCGGCCTCCCACCTGATGGGCACCTGGCATGACAGCAATGTGGACGTTCGCGCTTCTAAGGCCGATGAGCCGGTTCCGGTGCGCGATTACTTCATCGATCACCGCTTCATCCCCAATTTCGGGCTGGAATTGATTGCCGGGGAGAATTTTCCCGAAAACCCTGCCCAACGCCGGGAATTATTCGCTATTGTGAATGAGAAATTCCTGGAGCGTTTCCGGCTCGGCGCACCGGCGGAGGCGCTCAACCGGGTTCTTATCTTAGATGACAGCAGCGAGGTGGCCATTCGCGGGGTGGTAAAGGATTTCCTCTTCAAACCGCTCAGCTACAGTTTAGAACCGCTGCTGCTGCGTTATGATCCCGCGCAATTGCGGGTGCTAAACCTGAAAATCAGCGGCGATCCGCAGGTCGCCGTTGCGGCGCTGGAAAACATCTGGAAAACCCTGGGCAGCCCCGCCCCGCCGGAATACCGTTTCTACGACGACACCGTGCGAAAGACTTTTTCCAACCTTCGCGACATCCTCTGGATCGTCGGTTATTTTGGAGCCATCGGCATCCTGATCGCCTGTCTGGGGCTGTTGGGTATGGCCATATTCACGGCGGAAACGCGCAGCAAAGAAATCAGCATCCGCAAAGTGGTTGGCGCCAGCCCTGCGAACCTGGCGGCGCTGCTCTCCAAAGGGTATTTTCTGCTGCTGCTCATCGCCGTGGTGATTGCCCTGCCGGTCAGTTACCTGGCCGGAAATCAACTGCTGCAAACCTTCGCCTACCATATCGCGCTGGATATCTGGGTCTTTTTGCCCGGGGTGGCGCTGCTGTTTTTATTGGGTGCCATAACGGTAGGCTCGCAAACCTTGAAAGCGGCGCGGGCCAACCCGGTGGACGCTTTGCGGAAGGAATGAAATGTTATTGGCGGTCATTTGCGCTTCGTGCGTCATTTGGCTTCGCCGTCATTGGCTGCACCCGTCATTTACCTTGCGATCAATGACAACAAATGACGCGAAGCAAATGACAACTAATGGCAACGAAGCCAATTACAGTGAAACAAATACCGCCCCGGCCTTTCGGTATGAATGAAAAGCGGTGCAAAAGACTATTCGGAAATTTTGAGGCGTTTACGGATAGTTTCAAAATCTTCTAAAATTTCCGGCATCTCAAGTACTGCGGAAAATTCGCTGAGTTGCTGTCGGATATACTCAATATTTAACTGGGGGTTGGTTTCCATAACGGATTCAATATCGATCAAATCTCGGTTGCGATGGGCCACCGCTTTCATAATGATCAAATCTTCCGGCGCCGGAACTGAGACATTGATGCTGCCTGCGGTAACCCGGGTTGCCCGGTTAATACAGTTTTTTTCAAAAGACAGAGAACCAAGGGAAATGTCGATGTCAATTTCGCTGGGTTGGTGTTTTAAAAGAAATACCCTGGCTTGTCTGGCAAATTTAAGTGGGTCGGATATGCGAGGAATAAAATTAAATTGGCTGGCCGATTTGAGGAAATCCTCCCACTGCTCTTCATCGAGTATCAAAAGCGCATCAACATCCCGGGTTGCCCTGGGACGTCCCAGTAATGAAGCCGCCACTCCTCCGATGACAACTCCCGGAATATTCTGCTCCTCCAGCCAATTCATAAGATCATTCAAGGCATCGAGCAAGGGCGCGAGGGGTTCCGTTTCAGACATTGCAGGCCTTTCTCAGACGGTTCCAACGTTCGCGCACCTCCGCTTCTCCTTCTTTAAGCGAGTCTTCCCAACCCATTTGTTTGACCGAGGTAAGGAGGGAATTCAATTGACGCAGTTTTTGCTCTATGGAAGTATTGAGAAGCTCCTCCCGTTCGACAGCATTCACTATTTGCCAGCGGGTTAGATAGGCTTGCATTTTTTCTTTGGTAATGAATGAACCCATGCTTTTTACCTCAAAGAATTAACCGGCGTGCAAAACAACCTATTCAAAAGAAAAAGATGAAGCAAGAAAAATAAAAACGATTGCGGATTTGGGATTCCCCGGCAGGATTGGGGCAGGATAGATTTTTTATATCCCAAATCCGCAATCTCAAATCCTAAATCAGGAGAACTTCATGCTCACAAACTATCTCAAAATCGCGTTCAGGAATTTGCTGAAGCATAAGGTATATTCGTCGATCAACGTGTTCGGGCTGGGAATCGGCATGGCCTGCAGCATCCTGATCTTGCTGTGGGTGCGGGATGAATTGAGCTACGACCGTTTCCACGCCAACGCTGGCCGCGTCTATCGCGTGACCCGGGAATGGAAGAACCAGGACGGGCAGACCAGCCTGCACCTGGCCCGGGTAGCCCCGCCCATCGGCCCGCTGCTGAAGCATGATTTTCCCAACATCGTGGAAGACGTGGTGCGGATTCGCGCAGATTATAACACCCTGCTTAAATTGGGCGACCGAACGTTTGTGGAGGAGCGCTTCTTCTGGGCGGAGGCAAATATTTTCGATATTTTTTCCTTTTCCCTCCTAAAAGGCGATCCCGCCACCGCCCTGAAAGAGCCGAATTCGGTAGTGCTGAGCGAGGCGATGGCGCAGAAATACTTCGGGGCTGCGGATCCCCTGGGCAAAACCATCTACTACGAAAACCAGGCGGATTTGAAAGTGACCGGGGTGGTGCGCAATGTTCCGCCCAACTCCCATTTCAAATTCGACTTCCTGGGGTCGTTCATCACCCTGGAGAATTTTTTCGGCAGGGACTTCATGGCCACGAATTGGGGGCGCAACAATTACCTCACCTACTTGCTATTGCCGGAAGGCCTCCCGGCGGAGGTCTTGCGGGAGCAAATTCCCGCTTTTTTGGATAAGCATATCACTCAACTGGTCATCAACAACACCGGGCAGCCGCCTACCAACAAGCCCAGCCTGACCAATCAATTGCACCTGCAAAAACTAACCGATATTCACCTCCACTCTCATTTGACCACCGAGATAGAGCAAAACGGCGATATTGTCAACGTCTATTTGTTCTCCGCCATCGCTTTTTTCATTCTCCTGATCGCCTGCATCAATTTCATGAACCTGGCTACTGCGCGCTCCGCCAAACGCGCCAAAGAGATCGGGCTGCGCAAAGTTTTGGGAGCGTATAAAAAGCAGCTGGTGCAGCAGTTCCTGGGGGAATCGCTCTTGATCGCCGCGCTCGCCCTGCTGCTCGCCGTCGCCCTGGTGGAAGCGGCGCTGCCATTTTTCAATGAGTTTGTGGGCAAAAGCCTCTCCCTGAATGTCTGGCAAAACCCGGGGCTGCTGGTGGGATTAATCGCCATCACCCTCTTTGTGGGCCTGCTCTCCGGCAGCTATCCCGCCTTTCTGCTTTCTTCCTTCCGCCCCGCCAGGATCCTGAAAGGAGAAGACAAAACCTCCGGCAAATCCGCCTTTCGCACTGCCCTGGTGGTCGGCCAGTTCAGCATTTCCATTGGCCTGATCATCAGCATGGGGATGGTGTACCACCAGTTGGATTTTTTGCGCAACAAAAAATTGGGCTTTGATAAAGAACAAGTGCTGATCCTGCGGGCCAACGGGGACGTGCAGGAGCATTTCCAGACCATCAAAAGCCGGTTGATGGAAAATTCCGCCATCCTGAACGTGACCGCCTCCCGCCTGGTTCCCTCGAACAAACTGTTGAACAGTTGGGGCGGGCAGGTGTTCGACGGGGACAAGAAGAAAAACCTGACCTTCCGCCTGGCGGTGGTGGAAGTCAACTACGATTTTTTCTCCACCTACCGGATTCCCTTCCTGGCCGGGCGCGATTTCTCCCGGGAGCACGCCACCGACGATAGCGCCGCCTTCATCCTGAACCGCGCCGCGGTGGAGCAGTTGGGATGGCCGGCCGGGGAAGCGGTGGGCAAGCCGATGGTCTATGGGAACCGCACCGGGCATATCGTCGGGGTGGTGGAAGACGTGCACTTCGAATCCCTGCACAATAAAATCGTGCCGGTGATTTACCTGATCGACCGCGGGGGAAGCTCCCAGTTTGCCCTGCGCCTGAGCGGGCGGGATATTTCCGGAACGCTGGCGTTCATCAAAACGATCTGGAGCGAATACCAGCCCGATTATCCCTTTGAGTACCGCTTTTTGGACGAGCAGCTTCGCTCCCTGTACGATTCGGAAGAGAACCTGGGGCAGATTTTCGGCATTTTTTCGCTGTTAGCGGTGTTGATCGCCTGCCTGGGCCTCTACGGATTGGCAGCCTACGCCGCGGAGCAGCGCACCAAAGAAATCGGCATTCGCAAGGTGTTAGGCGCGACCATCGGCAGCCTGGTGGGGTTGATGTCGAAAGAATTTCTCAAGCTGGTAATCATCGCCAACCTCATCGCCTGGCCGCTGGCCTGGTTTGCCATGGACAGGTGGTTGAATAACTTTGCGTACCGCATCGAGATTGCCTGGTGGGTATTTATTGCGGCGGGAGCGCTGGCGCTGGCCATCGCCCTGCTGACGGTAAGCTGGCAGGCCATCCGGGCGGCGATAGCCAACCCGGTGAAGGCGCTGCGGTATGAATAGCGACGTTTTTCTAATGATACTCAAGCCCCGGGAAAGCGCCCGCTGGTAAAACTCATCCAGCGTTATTCCTTCCGGGACATTGTTTTCATGCCATCAACTCATTCGAAATGCTAAAGATCCGCCAGGGCCCAGGCATAAAAGGGCAGAACCCTGATTACTTTATTACCGGCGGAAAGGGTTTCGCTATAGTCGCGTGTGATAATCGTTGCTTGCGCCAGTTTGAGTTCATCCATCCCTGCATACAAGGCTTCGATCTCCCGCTCTCGGGTCGCAGGGCCGCTTAACTGTTCGCAAACCTGGATAAGCTCAATCGCTGCGTTTTGTGCCGAGGCAATAAAATTAATCTCCGCCCCGGCGGATGGGTAGTCCCCCTGTTGAACGTTGCTAACGGAATCCAGGGGAAAAAGATAGATTTTTAGGCTATTTTTCTGCGATTTTAGACAGTTTCCATGTTGGAAACAAGGCAATTTAGACCAGCAACACTCCAGAGGGAGACTACCGAAAAGCTTTTTCTAACATAAAATATATCCTTGTAAACCAGGATAAAAATACGGAAAGTTATCCTTTTTTACAAGGATATAGTTATGCCTGTGCCCCGCGGATTTTCAATAGTCAGTTACCAGGGGGCGAATTGCGATTCGCCCCGGCTCTCCGGAATACCCGCAAGGTTCAACATCAGGGCGTTTCCGATACCATCTCCGGCAGGCGGGGATGGATCACCAGGTCGATGCGGCGGTTTTTGGCGCGCCCTTCCGCGGTCTCGTTATTGGCAATCGGTTTGCTCTCCCCGTAGCCCACGGAAGCGACCTGGGCCGGCAGCAGGTCCGGCATATTGGCCAGCAGGTACTGGCGAACCGCCTCGGCGCGCTCCTCGGAGAGGCGCAGGTTGGCGGCGTCGCCGCCGTGGGAATCGGTATGCCCCTCGATGGTCACGCTGCATTCCGGAAAGGTTTTCACCGCGGTCTGCACCTTGCTCAGCAGGCTGAAATACTGCGGTTCGATCACCGCCTTGCCGCTGGCAAAATTCAATCCCACCAGGCGCATGATCACGTCGCTGCCCTCCCGGAATACCCGGGCTTCCTCACGATTGAACATCCGTTCCACGGTCTGGAACTGTTCCCGTACCTTTGCCACCGCTTCCATTTGCTGCTTCAGCAGGGTTTGCTCTTCGGCCAGCCCGCCCACCTGCTCCTGGTACTGGGCAATCTGCTGTTTTTGATCCTGCACCGTCTGGCTCAGGCGCGCCGCGCTGTCCTGGTAGGTCTGGATATAGTGGATGATTTGCCCGGTAATGTCCCCAAATCCATTATCGAACTCCGCAACCACGTCGATGGTTGAAGCAATTTTCTGCAAAGGCGCTTCCGATCCTAACACCAGGTCTTCGGTGGTGAGCTTCTGCTCTTTCATGCGCAGAAACAGGTTGTGCAGATAGAGAGCGTGGCTGGCTTCATAGCGGGCTTGCTGCGCCAGGTTGCGGGCCACGTCGGTATCGTAGCGATTCTCGTTCAACTCCTTTTCGGCCTGTTGAACCAGCTCCCGGGCGCGCTGCAGGGTTTTGGGGGCGCTGTCTTTCACCTTCATCTTATCGGCCTGCTCCAGGAGGCTCCAGGTCTCCTGCAAATAGTTGCTTTTGATGGCCGCCAGCTCCGCTTGACGGTAAAGCCCTTCCGCTTCCCCGCCTTTTTTGCGGGCGCCGTTCACGTCGCCGTCCTCCAGGTTGCCGGCGGCCTCCCGGAATTTCGCTTCCGCTTTGTTCCATAACTCCGCGGCATAGCTGGCGGATTCCGCGTTTTGCGCGTCGGAACGCGCTTTGAAAGAAGAAACCAGGGTTACTTCCGCCAGTTTGGTGGCCTCCATCGCTTTGTGCAGATAGGCCTCGCAGGCTTTCAGCTTTTTGCGAATGTCTTCCAGGTTCTTGCCGCGGTCAAATTGCTCTTCGGCTTCCCGGTAGAATTTCAGTCCCTCTGCAAAATTTTTCGGCGCTAACACGTCCGCGTGTTCTTTCAGCGCGGTTTGCAGAACGCCGTCGGCCTCCTCGAACAGGGTCGCTTTGATGTCCGACTGGGCCAATGCGGCTGCGCCGGTGAGCAGCATGAACAGGAAAAACTTTGGTAAACCGTTCGATACTCGCCTGAAAATTACGTTTGGCATCGTCAACTTCCTCTCGCTTTTTGGGTTAGACTATGGTTGAATGTGAGAATTTTTTGCCCGTTAAAGCGCGGTTATCCCCCCCGCCGGGTTACGGAATAATAGCCATAAGCGCAACATAAAAAAGCGCTTAGAAGAAAACTTTCCGGGTGAGCCTTCCCTGGCAGGGGAATTTTTTTGCAAATAGCGTGCTAATTGGAATTGATTTTTGACCGGGTAAAGCAGGGGTGATGCCGATCCGATGGTAGATCCTTATTCCCAATTATATCTTATCTTCTGACTGCCCGCTCAACATGTGCTTGTTGACATACTCTTCCACTTTCCGGGAATAGGCCTCCCCCAGGGGGTAGGCGACCACTTCGAAGCGGTAACGCCCCTCCTGCTCGCCCAGGAATCTTACCCGGGGCTCTTTGGTCACCGAAGACCAGGGGGAATTGAGCGCCGCCCGGCGCAACCGTTCCGCGGCCTGTTCCGGCGCCATAGACGCGGGCGCGCTTATCTGAAAAGCGTAGCCGCGGCCGGTTCCCCGGGGATCGGAAAGGATGCGCTCCGCCCCGGCAATCCTGCCATAAGGAATTTTGACGATTTGCCCGTCTGCGGTCTCGATCTCTAAGGAGCGGTGGCCCAGCCGGCGGATTTTACCTTCCACGGAAGGCAATTTAATCCGCTGGTTGATCTCATAAGCGTCTTCCGCTTTGAGAATAAGCCCGGCGATCACGTCGCGAATGGCAAACCAGGAGGCCCAGACGGCCAATAGCGCCAGCACCCCTATCCACACCGCGCTATAGAAGGGGCGGTGCTGGAAAAACTGCTGCGCTGCCCAGAGCAGGAAGAAGCCCCAGATCGCCATCTCAATAAATGGGAAAACCCGGTAGAGCGGAAACCCGAGCAGCTTTTTGACCCGGGGAAGATTGACCGCTTTCTGAACCGTTCGCAGGAGGAGGAGCAAAACGACCCCGTAGAGCAAGATTTTCAATATCGCAGTTTGGGATATTTGAAACTCGAACGCTTCCATTTATAGAATCTCCATCTGGCGAAATTTACGGTAGAGGTGCGGATAGAGATACGGATCGATCTCCAGCGTCCCATTATTCCCCTCGAGTACCAGCCCGGCGCGTTTGAGGGCGGCGAGGGGAGCCTGCCACTCCTGCCCCGAATCCATCACCCGCGCCAACCGGGAAGGGGTTAACCGTTTGTGGAGCAGCAACTGCGCCAGCAGCGCCATCCAGGAACTTTCTAAATTCTCCAGGGGAGCGGCATCGGGCGGTTCCGGCAGGCGGAGCGCGAGCCGGCCCTGGCTGAAATTCTCGATATGGGTGATCCAGCTTTGCAGCGCCGCGCCCACGTTTCCTGCGGAGTAATCGAAATAGGCGTTGAACAGCCGCGCCAGCCGCAATTCGGAAAGCTCATCTTCCGCCAGCCCGTTCAACTCGATCTTTAGGCCGGTAGAGCGGTGGCGCAGCATGACCGCGTCCTTCAGCGCTTCGGCGTCGAAGGGCTGGCATTCGATAACCACCAGGAAATGATTTTCGATCTTGCGGATGCGATTGATCAGTTGAAAACTGTGCAGATTGGCGTTGGCCACAAAAAAGCATTTGTCGCCGAAATCGTTGATCAACTCCACGATGGCATCGATGACTGCAAACCCCCTGTCGCTGCGTTCCCACCACAATTCCAGGTCGTCGAGGATCACCACGCTATCCCGCGGCAGGGCGCTGAATACCTGGGAAAGATTGCCACCCAGGAGTAGCCCGTTGGCGCGCAGCGCGCTCATTACCGCCTCGCGGAATGTCTCCGGATCGATAGAGCCGCCGGCCGGCGGATGTACCGAAAAAATGTTTTCCCGGGCAAACTGCTTGTGAGCCAGGGAATAACAGAAAGAGGTTTTCCCGGAATTTTCTTCCCCGGTAACCAGCAGCGCACCCGGGAACCCGGCGCGGAAGCGTTCCAGAGCGGTCTCCCCTAATTTCAGCTCCTTTTCCCGCCCCACCCAGAAATTGGGATGAATGTTCGGTTCCCCGGAAAAAACCTGCCGGTAATAAAACGGCAAGGCATTGAGCACTTCCGGGCGGGGAGAAACGCTCTCCCGCAGATTGAGCAGTTGGTAAATGCTATTTTCCCGGTATTCTTCGGATACTTGCAGCTTCCGCGCCGCTAACAGGCTCTCGCTGCGCCGGTACCACAAGCGCACCAGCTTATCCTTTAGAAACGCGGCAGCGGATTCCCGGGCGGCTTCGAATTTCGACAACACCTTCTGGCCTTCCTGGGCGCGGATGTAGTGTTTCAAATTTCCCGCCAGCCGGGTCACCGTGTAGGTGTTCATCTGCTCAAAGGTTTTATCGAGCAGCCGGTCGATGGTTGCGTTGAATTGATCCTGCAATTCCTCGATATGCCGGCATTCCTCCTGCACCCGTTTTTGGCTGCTTTCCAGGATCGCGTCGATATTTTCCCGGCCCGCTGTCTTCTCTTCCGCATTCCCGGCGGCTTCCAGGCTTACGGCCTGGAAGGTAACCAGGCGCAGCGCGTCGCGGGTAACCTCTTCAGCGCGGAGAAACTGCCGGGGCAGCTTTTCCAGGTAGTCGCGCAAAGGGTCGATGAATTCTTCTTCGATCAAATATTCCACCAGCCGCCGCAGGGAGATCGTAAACCTGGCCGCTTCCTCGAAGGGCTGTGCGGCGCCCTGATTAAAACTTTCTTCGTTGAACGTTTCGATGGTTTCCGGGAGGTCGTCGCTCGCTTCGCGGATTTCTTTCAGAAAGGTCTGCACGATCTCATCTTCATCAAAATTGAATTGGCCGCCGGGGGCCAGTCTGGAGAGGGCGGAGGAGCGGTCTTCGCTCTCCTTTCCGCCTTCACGAACCGCTTCCAGGCCGCGGCAAAGCTCTTTCAGGGGGTGCAGAAGGTTGGCCTCAATGTTGAGATCGATATCCTGCCGTATCCGCTGCACAATCACCCGCACGCGGTTCTGCAAGGACATCAACCACACGTCTAACAGGGCAATATTCAAGTACGTTTCCCGGCGGCGCAGCCAGGCTTCCGGCGCTTCGGCGATCTGCTGCCGCAGTGTTGCAGCAGATTTGGGAAGCCGGTATTCCTTCTTCAGCTTGCGGCTGATCTCCAGATCCTGCAAATCCTGGCTGAGCGCCTGGATGCAGCCCCGGGCGTTCTCCCGCAGGCTGCGATAAAAGCCTGCCCGCGCCTCGCGCACGGCATTGCGGAGCAGGGCAAGCTGTTCTTCGGCTTTCTGCCGTTCCGCTGAAATATCTTCCCCGGTCAAATTCTCCGGCCCCTGGCGGTATTCGATGCGCAGCAGCCCTTCCCGCAGGGAGCGGATCAATTTTTGAATCTCGGCAATACCCTGGTAATCGCAAACGGCCGCTTTTTGCAACTCCGCATACCAGTGTTGCGGGAACTTGAATTGCAGGTAGTACTTTTGCAGGGGTTGCAGGCGCACCGCCCGGGAAACCGGTTTGCCGGTAAGCCGGGCGCGCAGCCGCTGGCGGAATTTCAGGAATTTAAGAGAGAAGCGATCCTGCGGGTCGGGCTGCACCCGGGCAGATTCATAGAACACGCTGAGTTGCTCCGGCTGTGCCGCGATCAGCGCCTCGATTTCTTGCAGCAGCCAGGCGGCGCCTTCTTCCAGCGCCTCTTTTTGTCCGGAAAGCCGTTTTTGTTGAAATTCCGTTAATATCTGCTGGCTTTGAAACAAAAAATCGCTGTGGCTGCGATTGATCAGCTTCCGGCTGCGCTGGGGGTCTTCTTCATCAAAATATTTCTCCAGGTTGCCGAAAATCCGTTCCCTCAACTGCTCCAGGGAATCCAGCAGCCCCATTTCCGATCTTTCCATTCGTTTTAGAAAATTATCCCGGTAGCGGGAGATCAGATCCTCCATGCGGCCATCCAAATCCGCCAGCAACGGGGCGATCCGTTCGTCCTCCGGCAGCGCCAATTCCGGCAGGGAGAACTCCCCGGCGGCTGTTTCCGGCGTCTCCGCCGGGGGCGGCGCGGCGCTTTCGGCGCCGATGTAAATTTCCTTGAAATACGAAGAAGCCCAGATCAGCAGAATCGAGCCTAATTCATCGACGATAGAATCGATCCGCCGCACGAACGGCAGGGCCTTGTCGGGCGTAAATTCCGGCAAGCCTAAAATCACCAGGTCCGCTTCCTTCGATTCCGCTTTGATAATCTCCTCGAAGGGCCGCTGCTCGATGCCGTTCTGGATCACTTTCACTTTCGCTTCCAGGCGGTAGTCCTCCAATACCCGCTGCATATTTTTGTGAATTGCGCCGGTCAGGGCGTCGGCGTTGTTCACGATCAGGATGCGCACCGCGGTTTTTTCCCATTCATCCGTGGAAAGCAGAAAACGCACCAGCGCCAGGGCCAGGGAGAGGTTGTTGCCCCATCCCCGCCACCAGATATCCACCTGTTTGTGATCGCCATAACCCCGCTCCCGGTCGTAATCTAACAGCAGCACGTTATAATCCAACTGGTGAAGGTGGGAGATGAGACGGGAAAATTTTTCCGGGCTTTGGGCGTTCCTGGCCCAGCCCATCATCACCGTATTCGGCTCCATCCCCGAAAAACCGTAAAACTGGGAGATATTTTCCATCCCCTGGTAAATATCCTCAACCACCAGCTTGCGGGTGAAAATACCGGGGCCGTGCGATTTGTCGATCACCACCTGGCGGGATTTGGGAGGCATCCCTTTGCGCGCCGCGGAAGATTCCTTCGGAGGGGATTCCAGAAGCTCAAAATCAGATAAAACCCCGCGTTTGTAGATGAGCCATTTTCCCAATTCCACTAAGTGGGGGCGGGCGGAAACGCCCCCGCTGAACAGGATGATGTTGGGGCGCCAGTTGCGCGGGTGGGGAATTTCGTGGGTGAGCCGGTACAGCCCGGAACGCACCACGGAGGACCACACCCCCTCCCAGGTGTCGCCGGACTCCAGGGTCAGCTCCTTGCGCTTCAAATACACAAAAATCGCTCCCATGACCACGCTCGCCCCGATCATGGCCAGGAAATCCAGTTGGATCATCACGATGAAACAGGCCAGGGAGCCTATGATGCTAATAACCCGGGGAATTCTGAATTCCGGGCGGAAGTCCGCGCTGGCCCAGCTTTCCAGGGCGCAGCTCATATTCAAAAATCCGTAGGTGGTAATGAAAAACATCGAGACGATGCGGGCGATCAGATTCAATTCCCCGATCAGGATGCCGCTCCAGGCAATCAAAAAGGTGAGCAGCAGGGCGTTGCGAGGCTCGTTTTCCTTGCCGTGCCCCTTGGCGAAAAATTTCGGGGTGATGCGATCCACCGAGGTGGCCTGGAGGATGCGCGGCGCGCCTAAGATGCTGCCCATGGCGGAAGAGAAGGTGGCCGCCAGGATGCCGATGGTTACCAGCATGGGCACATAGGCGATTTTTAGCAGCACGTTGGTGTCGTTGGCCAGGGCGTTGGCATCCACGGTATAAGCAAAGAAAAACGGCATGCCCAGGTACACCAGCAAACCCACCGTTATTGCGCTGATGGTGCCCGCGGGAATGGATTTTTTGGGGTCTTTCAGGTCCCCGGACATGGAGACCCCGGCCTCGAACCCGGTGACCGCGGGGAAGAAGATGCCGAACAGTACCATCCAGGAGGGCGCGCCCGGCAACGAATTGAAATGCGGCTGCGCGGGGGCTAAATCGTGGCTTCCCAGGAATACCGAAATCAGCGAGAGCACGATCATGGCCAGCACGAAAAACTGGGTCTTGAGGGCCAGGGCGGTGCTGATAAAGGTGATGGTGGTGAGCGCTAACAGCGCAATGGTGCCGGTAATGCGGATGGCGTTGGGGGTGATTTCCATCCCCAGCGCCGCCAGCAGGCTCTCCGAGAAGCCGATCAAATAAAGGCTCACACTGAAAGAGAGGCCCACGAACAGCGCCAGCCCCAACATTCCCCCGATGGGCAGGCCCAGGCTGCGGGAAATGATATAATAATTTCCCCCGGCTTTCACTTTCTTGTCCGTGGCAATGGAGGAAACGCTCAGCCCGGTGGTGACCGAGATCAGGTGGGCGACCAGCACAATCGCAACGGTGCTCCACAACCCCGCCTGGCCGGTAATCCAGGGCAGGCGCAGGTACATGATCACCCCGAGAATGGTCAGAATGGAAGGGGTGAACACCCCGCTGAAAGCGCCGAATTTTTTTGCCCCGGCCATGAAAACTCCCCTGTAGTTCACTGCTTTTTATCTGGCGACAGTCGATAATACGGAATTTTGGCAAGTTCCGCAAATCCAAATACTTTCCGGCTCCGGATAAATGCGCAGCACAAGTTGCACAAATTCATTACGTTCGAGGAATGAGATGCCTGCATTCGCAGGCATGACAAAGCTCATCAGTACTGTCATTCCGGCGAATGCCGGAATCTCCAGATGCGCAATTTGCGCTGCGCCCTCCGGGTGAAGGCGCATGTCAAATTGCACAACAGGAGTGCTCTGAAGAAGTGGCTTGTCCCTTTCCCAACAAAGGAAAATCTTTCCTTGCACCGGTGAGATCGGGGGTGTTATACTCACCGTAAGTTCCCCGGAGATTAAGAACCTCTCCGGATGGAGCGCCCGAGCGCCGGCTACGGAAGGGGTTGAGTTTTCTATAACTGATGTTACGCAGGTTGAAAAAATTAACCACAGAGACACAGAAGGCACAGAGAAACTCAAACATTCAGTAAGTTTTAGGCCACTTTGAGAAATCCAAATTTGAAAATGTTGGTCAAAACTCTGTGATCTTTGTGCCTCTGTGTTAAAATGCGTAACATCAATTCTATAATTAATGGAGGAGCATCATGGAGAACGTCCCGAAGCCGCAAAACGATCCGCAAATAGATAACGAAAAACTCATCGATCTGCTCGACGGCGCGGAGGGCCAGGTAGCCCTGGTCGCCCGGGAGATCGAAGACCAGTGGAAGATCGCCGCGGACCGCTCCCGCGACCTGGAAGAACGTTTGGAAGCCTACGAGGACGTGTTCGAGTGCGAAGTGGGCGATACCACGCTCAGCCGGGCGCGCAACCTCGAGCGGGAGTTCGGGTTCCGGCAGTTGTACCTCAAATTCGAGGGCGGCAATCCCACCGGCACCCAGAAGGATCGCATCGCCTTTGCCCAGGCCATGGACGCCCTGCGCCGGAACTTCGATACCATCACCATGGCTACTTGCGGCAACTACGGGGTGGCCATGGCCCTGGCCGCTTCGGTGGCGGGTCTGCGCTGCGTGGTGTTCATCCCGGAAGAGTTCCGCACCGGGCGGGTGAAGGAAATGACCGACTTAGGAGCGGAAATCCTGCGCGTGCCCGGCGATTACGAGGCGGCGGTGTACGCCTCCCAGGAATTCGCGGAAAAAAACGAGGTTTACGACGCCAATCCCGGCGGCGCCAATACCCCCATGCAATTGAAAAGCTACGGGGAGATCGCCTACGAAATCTACGACGAATTGAGCGACGCCCCGGCGGTGGTGGTCGCGCCGGTCTCCAACGGCACTACCTTAGCAGGGGTTTACCGGGGTTTTGTAAGCCTCTACCGGCGCGGAAAAACCTCTCGCGTCCCCAAAATGGTGGCGGGTTCTTCTTATAACAAAAATCCTATTGTACAGGCGTTTTTGAAGAACACTCCCACTTGCGAAGACCTCGCCCCGCAGCAAATCCGGGAAACCATGATCAACGAGCCGCTGATCAACTGGCACTCCATCGACGGGAACTACGCGCTGGCGGCCATCCGCCAGACCAGCGGCTGGGCGGCCAACGCCAGCGATAAAAACATGCTCACCTTTTCCAAAATGCTCCGCGAGCGGGAGGGTTTGAACGTGCTGCCCGCCTCCACCGCGGGATTGATCGCCTTAGTAGAACAGCACCGCCAGCAACCCCTGCCCAACGACCGCTACGTGGTGCTCCTGACCGGGAGGAAATCATGAGCCGGCTGCCCGGTAAGGAAAATAGGGAAAAGGAAAGCAACGCCGGAGTGTCAAACTTCAGTTTGACAAGACCGCCAGGGACCCCGGTTGTTTTATCCACCGTTATGAGTCTCGCACTAATGGTCTCCCGGCAATGCGAATGGGCGTTAACCTGAGCGAAATTTGCGGAAGAGACGTGAAAAATTCACCTCCTTGCAAAAGGAGGGGAATTTGATACGCATTCGTTAAATCCAATTTCTAAGCCTGAAAGAGTATGCAAACCCAAAGGTGCACCAGGAGAATAGTATGAATAAGGCAATTGACGGCAACGTGATTGTGTACTGTGAAGGCGCTTTCAATACTCCCAACGGAAAAACCGCTCACGGGCTGGTGCGCTTCACCCGGCGCTATAACGTCATCGCGGTGATCGATTCCCGTTACAAAGGCCGCGACGCCGGGAAGGTGTTGGACGGTTGGGAGAAAGACATCCCGGTATGCGCAACCCTGGAGGAGGCCGTTCAATTGGGGCAGGAACGGGGCGCTCCCGCCAACAATTTTGTGATCGGTTTGGCGCCGGACGGGGGCCGCTTGAGCCTGGCCGCCCGGGAGGACGTAAAAAAGGCGCTCCGGCTGGGCCTGAACGTGGATTCCGGTTTGCACGATTTTTTGTCCGAGGATAAAGAAATTGTGCAGCTTGCTCAGCAATCCGGCGCGGCCATCCGCGACGTGCGCAAGCCCCCGGCGCGGGAGAAATTGCACTTCTTCAGCGGCAAGATCGAAGAGGTCACTTCCTTGAAAATCGCTTTGTTAGGCACCGATTCCGCGGTAGGCAAGCGCACCACCGCCTGGTTATTGGTGCAGGCGCTGGAAGAGGCGGGCTACAAAGCGGAGATGGTGGGCACCGGGCAGACCGCCTGGATGCAGGGGGCGCGCTACGGCGTCATCATGGATTCATTGGTCAACGATTTTGTTTCCGGGGAGATCGAACACGTGGTCTGGAGCGCCTGGAAAGAGGCGCAGCCGGAGGTGATCGTCATCGAAGGGCAGGGCAGTTTGATGAACCCCGCCTATCCCGGCGGATTCGAGATTCTCGCCGGCGGGCGCCCGGACCTGGTCATTCTGCAGCACGCCCCGGCGCGCAGGGATTACGACGGGTTCCCCGGCTATCCCATCCATCCCCTGGCGAAGCAGATCCAGGCAGTGGAATTGCTCTCCGGCAAACCCGTGGCAGCGATCACCATCAACCACGAAGACCTGCCCAACGAACAAATCCCCCTGGTCTGCGACGCGATTCAGAAAGCCGTGGGCCTGCCGGCCTTCGACGCGCTCAAATTCGGGGCGGGGGAGTTGGTGGAGGTGCTGAAGCCGTATCTGGCAAAGTAAGTTGCGAGTTGCGAGTTTTGGGTTACGAGTTTCGAGTAGCAGAAGAAACCAGGAGTGTCAAACTTCAGTTTGACAGGGTGCTGAGAACGGGGTAGCCCAATTCATTTGTCAAAGATCATCATTTTACGTTAAACCCAACGTATTCATCAAACGTGGTATATCAACCGCATGAAGCAAACTGACGATCCTCTTTCCCAACTCAAAGTGATCGACCGCCTGGAAATCGGGCCGGTGGGGCTGGAGGCGAAACGGCTGGTGGCGCCGTACACGGTTATCAGAAACGGCAAAACCGATTCCATCGACTTAATCTACCGCTACGAAGAGCCGGTGTTCGATCCCGCCGGCCCGGGCGCGCAGAACCTGGCGGATATGATCGCCGCCCAGGTTGCGCTCAACTACGGCCTGTTCTGCGAGGAGATCGTTTTCCACGGCAGCTACGATGGCGCCGACCGACAATTTCTTCACGATATGGCCGATAACACCGCCTGCGAAATCTACGTGAAGAAATTTCTGCACCCCAACCCCTTCCTGATCGGCGACGCGGCCAGCATCCCGGTGATTCTCAAAGAGAGCTATTTGCAGTCGAAACTGCTTTTCCCCAATGAAAAATCCGCACCCGCCACTCAAAACCCGAAACTCGAAACTCAAAACTCGAAACTCAAAACTCCAACCCCCTCCCGCTACCTGGTGCTCTCCAGCGGCGGAAAAGACAGCCTGCTCAGCTTCGGACTGCTGAACGAGTTGGGCTGCGAAGCTCACCCGGTGTTCGGGAACGAATCCGGGCGGCACTGGTTCACCGCCCTCAACGCTTACCGCTACTTCAAAGCCCGCATTCCCAATACCGGGCGGGTGTGGATGAACAGCGACCGGGTTTTCTCCCGGATGAAGCGCCATCTTCCGTTCATTCGCCCGGATTTTGCCCGGCTGCGGGCGGATATGTACCCCATCCGCCTGTGGACCGTGGCGGTATTCCTCTTCGGCGCGCTGCCGTTGATGCGCAAGCGGGGAATCGGGCGTTTGATCATCGGCGACGAATACGATACCACGGTGCGGGAGAATTTCCGGGGTATTGCGCACTACGACGGGCTGTACGATCAAAGCCGCTACTTCGACGAGGCGCTGAGCGCTTATTTCCGGCAAAAAGGCTGGGGCATCCAGCAGTTTTCCCTGCTGCGCCCGCTCTCGGAGTTGCTGATCGAAAAAATTCTGGTAGAACGCTACCCCGAATTACAGGCGCAGCAGGTCTCCTGCCACGCGGCCCACAAAAAAGGCGAGCGGGTGTATCCCTGCGGCAGGTGCGAGAAATGCCGCCGCATCGTGGGCATGTTGACGGCGCTCGGCGCTGATCCGGCCCGCTGCGGCTACGCTCCCGCGCAAATAACCCATTCCCTGCAAGAATTGGGACAAAAAGGTATCCACCAGGAAGAAGAAGGATTTCAACAACTTCTCCGGATGCTGATGGAAAAAGGATTGATCAACCTGCCCGCGGAACGAAAAGCCGCGCTGCCCCCGCACCCCGAAGTGCTGCACCTGCGCTTCCACCCGGAAAAATCCCCCTTGAAAACTATCCCGGAAGACCTCCGTGCCCGGCTCTACCGGATTTATTTGGAACACGCCAGGGGCGCCCTGCGCTTCGATGGCCGGGGCTGGTGCGCGTTCGACCCGGTCGGCGGGGCGCATTCCCATTAGGTTGAGGGTCATTTGCGCTGCGCGCGTCATTGGCTTCGCGTCATTCATCGTCATTAGCGTTTCACGCGCCATTGGTGGTCATTTTACCTTTAGCGTCATTTCAACGGCGTGCACAGCTCCAGCAACGCCCCAACCTAACGGGCAAATGGCTACCAATGACGCGCGAAGCGCCAATGACCACCAATGACGCGAAGTGAATGACAATAAATGACGCGCGAAGCGCCAATCACGGCGCAGCCCGATGGCCATATTTTTGAGGAGAAATATACCCATGGAAGAAAAAGATAAACCATCCGACGCCTCACGGAGTTACCTTCTCGGCGAATTGACCTGGCCGGAAGCGAAAAAACGATTTACGGAGGTGGACGTTGCGCTGCTGCCCGTGGGAGCCATCGAGCAGCACGGCCCTCACCTGCCCCTGGATACCGATGCATTCGACGCCGACCACCTGGCCCGCCAGGTAGCGGAGCGCTGCAGCGACCCCAAACCGCTGGTGCTGCCGCTGATTCCCTACGGGGTTTCCTACCAGCACGACGATTTCAGCGGAACCATCAGCATCAGCAACGAGACCATGGCGCAACTGGTCTATGAAATCGGCATCAACGCGGCGCGCAACGGGATCAAAAAGTTGATCATCATCAACGGGCACGGGGGCAACGGCCCGGCCTTGAATTTCGCCGCCCAGAAGATCAACCGCGAGAAGCGCATTTTTGTGGGGGTGGACAGCGGGGAGACCAGCGACGTGGATATTTACGGGATGATCGACACCCCCAACGACATCCACGCCGGGGAGATCGAGACCAGCACCGCCCTGGCCCTGCGCCCGCAGTTGGTCAAAATGGCGCTGGCGAAAAAGGAAGTGCCGAAGTTTTCCATTCGCTACCTGAATTTTACCGCCCAGCGCTGGATTTCCTGGTATGCTTATACCACCCGGATTTCCTCCAGCGGCGTGATCGGTGATCCCACCAAAGCCAGCGCCGAAAAAGGAGCGAAAATGTGGGAAACCATGATCGAACACCTGGTCAACCTGGTCGAGGAAATAAAGACCATGAGCTTAGAAGAGTTATACCAGTTGCGGTATTGACGCGCATGGCGCATAGAGCATAGCGCAGAGAAAAAACGTCGTGCTCTGCTCTTTGCGCTATGCGCTATGCACCATGCCCTATGCGCTATGCACCATGCCCTATGTGCCATACCCTGATACGGAAAGCAGACCCCATGATAATCAAACGCCTCGAATTCTGGTCGGTGGAGATGCGCTTGGCGGAGCCTTATACCATTGCCTACGAGACCATCGAATCCACCGCCAATATTTTTTTGCGCATCGAAACCAATACCGGCTTGAACGGTTTCGGCTGCGCCGCGCCGGATTTGCAGGTGACCGGCGAAACACCCCGGGGCGTGTTAGCCGCCCTGGGAGAGATCGCGGTTCCCAATCTTACCGGCTCCGATCCCCTGCGCCCGGTGCTGCTGCTGGAACGTTTGAAAGAGCACATGCCCAATCATCCCTCCGCGCTGGCGGCGGTGGACATGGCGCTGTACGACCTGTTAGGCAAAACCGCCGGCATCCCGCTCTGGAAAATCTTAGGCGGTTTCCGCGACCGGATGATCACCAGCATTACCATCGGCATTCTTCCCCTGCAAGAAACCCTGGAAAAGGCCCGGGAATTTGGGGGGCGGGGTTTTAAATCCCTGAAGCTCAAGGGCGGGGCAGACGTGGAATCGGACGTCGAGCGGGTATTAAAAGTGCGCGAAGCGGTGGGACCGCACATGGAGCTGCGTTTCGACGCCAACCAGGGCTACACCGTGGAGCAGTCGCTGCATTTCGTGGAAGCGACCCGCTCGGCGAAGCTGGAGCTTTTCGAACAGCCCACCGCCAAAGTGGAGCCGGACTGGCTGGGGCGGGTAACCAGCGGGGTTCACATCCCGGTGATGGCGGATGAAAGCCTGATGAACCTGCGCGACGCCTTTCGCCTGGCCAAACACGATTTGGTGGACATGGTGAATGTGAAGCTGATGAAAGTGGGGGGGATTTCCGAGGCGCTGCTGATCAACGCCGTGGCGCGCTCCGCGGGGTTGGCTGTGATGATCGGCTGCATGGACGAGGCGGCGTTAGGCATTGCCGCGGGGCTGCACTTTGCCCTGGCGCGCCCCAATGTGGCCTACGCCGATCTGGACGGACACTTTGATTTGCTCGACGATCCCTCCGCCGGGGCGGTAATCCTGAAAGACGGGGTTTTATATCCCACCGGTCAGCCGGGGCTGGGGTTTAATCTATACCGCGTAAGGTCGTAAGATGTGTTCAGGTATAGGGTATAAGGCATAGGGAAAACAATGCCTTATACCCTATACCTGAAAACTCACAGTTTATGTCCTCATACAGTATAGCTTAAAGAGGGTTGTTCTACTTCTTCTTTTCCTTCGGCTCTTCCACCACCATGTACCCGAAGGACTTGCTCCCCAGGGTCATCCCGATTTTGAGCACTCCCTTCACGGTCACCTTTTCTCCCTCGAAAAAGCTGCGGTCGTGCGGTTTCACCCAGATCTCCCCGCTGCCGTCGTCGATGCGCGCCACCCCGAAAGAGATGATGGGTAGAGAATAGCTCTCGATTACCCGCCCTTTAACGGTCACCACTTTTTCATTGTATTTCTGGGGATTGGCGTTGAGGTCCCGTACCTTTGTGGCCCCGGCGCATCCTAATATGAAAAGCAGTATCGCGAACAAGGCAAGTTTTTTCAAGAATTCCATGGCAATCCTCCATCAAATGGGCATCCTGCCCGTCGCCGGGCAGGTATGCGAAAATACGATAACCTCTCGCTTAAATCAAGGCCCGGGATGGGTTGGAAAATACCTCTTTACCCCGCTGCGATTGCAGCATGTTCGACGGAAAAGCCTTGTCATACTGCTTTTCCCTGGCCATCCGGCTTTGTCTTACCTTTCCGGGGAATGCTCGTTGCCTCATTTTGATTGTGCCGGAACTGGCTGAGAATATTCACCCCGGTGGCGTTCTCGATCTGCTCCGCCAGGGAGATTACCGCCGCGGGAAGCTGGTTGATGAACCGTCCCAGGCCGGCGCTGTTCCCGGAACCGCTGTCGATCACGCTGACTTTGTCGATGGTCACCTTGTTCACCGTTTCAGCCAATTGTTTGATGATATCCGGCAGCATGTTCAGCATGAACACTCTGTCTCCTTCGCCGTCGGCGCTCTGGTAAGTGGTAATCATTTGCCGGAGCACTTCCAAATTGGCTTTTCCCTTTTCCAGGATCGGCGCGGCGGCGCCTTTGGCTTCTAATTCCAGGGCGTCTTTTTTGGCGCGGGCGGGCTCGATGACGTCGGCCATCAAACGCTTTTGCTGCAGAATGATGCGCTCCTGCTCCATATCCTGCTCGAATTTGGCCTTGGCTTTTTGCCCGGCGACCTCCGCTTCCTTTTCCTTGATCACGGCGTCGCGCTCCAGTTCCGCTTTTTTGATGCGCAGGCTGTTGTTTTCGGTCTCGATTTTTTGCCCCGCCTGCGCCTGGGATACCCGCACTTCCCGGTCGCGGTTGATCTGCGCCATCTGGATTTCCTGGTCGGCCAGGGTGCGGGCCACTTCGGCGCGTTTTTTACCGGCGGCCTCGGCTTCTTCCGCCTGGGCGCGCTGGTCCGCTTCCGCCTTGCGGGCCGCGGCGTCGGCAATCGCCTGGGCGGTTTTGACCTCCCGCTGCACGTCGATTTGCGCTGCTTTAATTTCCTGTTCCGCCCGGGCCTTGGCGATTTCCGCCTGCTGGCGCGATTCCGCCTCGGCCTGCTCCGCGTCCGCCGCGCGGGCCGCCTCGGCTTTGCGCGCTTCCGAGAGCACTTCCGCGGTCTTGCGCCGCCCGATGGAATCTAAGTAACCGGCTTCGTCGGAAACGTTCTGGATTTTCAGGGTATCGAGCTGCAATCCCAACTGCTTCAGGTCGTTATCCGCCTCGTCGATGAGACTCTGGGCGAATTTCAGGCGGTCTTCGTTCACTTCTTCCGGGGTAAGAGTGGCCAGCACCCCGCGCAGGTTCCCTTCTAAGGTATCTTTGGCGATTTTGTGGATTTCCGCCAGCGGCTTGGCCAGGAAACGCTCCACCGCGTTGCCGAAGGCCGGTTCCGTGGAATCGATCTTGACGTTGGCAATCGCTTCCACGTTCAGGGGGATGCCGCCTTTGGAATAGGCATTGTGCACGCTCAATTCCAGGGGGATAACTTCTAATGACATGCGGGCGGCTTTCTCCAGCACCGGGATGCGAATGGCCCGCCCACCGCGAATCAACCGGTAACCGACCACGCTGCCGTCGGGCAGTTTGCGTTTGCGGCCGGAGAGAATGATCACCTCGTTGGGATGGCAAATCAGCAAAAACCGGCTGATAAACATACCGATGACGATTACGGCAATGATAGCGATAAACAGTGTTGCTACGATGAAGTCCATAGGTTTGATCTCCTTGTGAAATGTATAGAGCTTTTAACAATGATGGAGCGTGAAACGTGAACCGCCGCTCCTAATTCTTCACGCCTCACGTTTCACGCCTCATGTATTCGCTATCTTTCGAAAATAAACTCCTTCTCCACCACGTAGGCCAGGCCGTTTTTTACTTCTAAGATA
>CAZFVV010000038.1:0-3194 GCA_964522165.1 uncultured Calditrichaceae bacterium | reverse complement strand
GAAAATAAACTCCTTCTCCACCACGTAGGCCAGGCCGTTTTTTACTTCTAAGATAACCACCTCATCGCCGGCTTTGAACTCCGTCGGGCCGGCGACGTCTGCCGCCAACGCGAGGATTTGCATATATTGGCCGCCGGTTTTCAGGGAAATTTTACCCCGTTGGGTTCGCGACAGGCCGATTACTACTTTGGCGGAAAGGCCGGATAAATCTTCCAGGTTTACCCCGCCGCTCACCTCGGTTTTTACCAGGTAGCGCAGGGCTTTGTGCATCAGGGTGGCGGAGAAAAAACCCATTCCCACCGCGGCGGGAAAGCTGAAGATTGGCCAGGCCCCCAGCCAGGTCAACACCGTTCCGGTGAGACCGAAAAAAGCGACGAAGAAAACGATATTCCGCAGGCTGAGGAATTTGATCGTTTCGGCTAACCCTTCCCCGTGGTGAGCGTCCGCGCCGGCGGAGGCGTCGATATGGAGGTCGTGAGCGTCGCCACCGGCTTCGAAATGAGCATCGCCGCTGCTGTCGAAATGCAAATCTCCCCCGGTATCCACGTCTGCGTCCGCATCCGACCCAAAGAACAGCGAGACGATGATAAAGACGCCTCCGATAATTAAACACGCCAGGTAGAGGGTTAGCATGGCAGATTTCCTCTATGGTTAAACGATGTCATATGGTCATTTGCTTTGCGTCAATTGCCTGCGGCGTCATTGGTGGCCATTGGGCTTCGCCGTCAATTGCGCTACGCGTCATTTGCCTGCGGCGTCATTCGCTTCGCTGTCATTTGTTGTCATTCATTCGCTTCAGGGTGTTGAGCAATACAACCGAAATCAATCAATCAATGACAATTAATGACAGCGAAGCTCAATGACCAATAATGACGCGCGGAGCACAATTGACGCCGCAGGCAAATGACAGCGAAGCGAATGACGCGCGGAGCACAATTGACGCCGCAGGCAAATGACAGCGAAGCGAATGACGCGCGCAGCGCCAATGACGGCGAAGCCCAATGACAGTTCCCTATTTCTCCTGCAATTTTTTCTTGAGCTTCGCCAATTCGTCTTCCACCGCCTTGCTTTTGATATATTTGTCCAGGGCGACCTCTTTGCCTTTCTTTTCCGCGTTGAGCGCCAGCAGTTCTTCGGATGCCTCCGCCTCCGCTTCCATTTCCAGGATTTTCTGTTTGTAAGACTCGATGGCGCCGGTATGGGCGTCGATGTCGCTGGCGGTGCCGGAGATGGCGTAAAGCGCCTCGTGGGATTTTTGCAGCACTTCCTGGGAGCGCAGCTGCGCTTCGGCGGAGCGTTTCCGGCGAATCAGCTCCTCTTTTTTCTGCCGGGCGATCTGCACCTGGTCTTCTAACTTCGCGAGGTTGGATTTCATCACCTCGGAGACGCGCGCGGCGTTCACCAGCTCCTGCTCCATAGAGCTTACGGAGGCCTGCAAATCCAGTTTTTTGGCGAGCAGTTGCCGCGCCAGGGTTTCGTCGCCGCTTTCCAGGGCCAGGCCGGCCTTGCTTTCCATCTCCGAACCCTGGCTTTGCGCCGCCTGAATTTGCTTTTCCAGGTGCTTCTGCTGGCCGATGGCCTTGATGGTTTCCCTCCGCAGCTCGATGATGCTCTCTTCCATGTCGCGGATGAGCTGTTTCACCATCACTTCCGGGTCTTCCGCTTCATCTAACAGATGGTTGATATTGGCGCTGATCAATTTGGAAATACGCTGAAGAATAGACATGATATCACTCCTTTGGTTACGATTCACCATGATTATGCTATAGAATTTATTGCCTGTTGGTCTGCCTTTTTTTTGCTATTTCAATGGCCAAAGCCAATTCTTCGGCCCGCTGGGAGCCGATCAGCAATCTTTTGCCCCCGTTTAATTTTAACTGCACCCCGCGATCCCCGCTCACGTTGTAAGCCCAGCCCTTGAATCCATAGCGAATTCCCCATCCGCCATATTCCCCAATCGGTCGATAGGTTCGCGCCTCCCAACGAACAATCTCGCTTAAAGAAATATTTCTGGTGAGGAACGGGAAAAACCGGATGTGGAGATGATCGGGATGCACCTGAACCGTTAGCTTCATCTTCTGGAACAAGAGTATTAGGCCGGCCATTACCAGCATCATCAACGGGCCGAACCAGGCCAGGGTGCTGTTGGGCATGGGATTATCTCCCACCGGTTCCCCCTGAACCAGTTGCTTATACATGATAAAAGCAAATAGTCCCCACACCAGCGCGGCTAATAAACCGACTGTCCACCAGATCCAGGCCTGGTGAAAGGCTTGTTCTTCCCGGAAGAGGTAGGTTGATTGTGAATTGGTTTGCAGTGTCATAGTTTTACCCCTGCCCGATGAGCACTCTTTCCATGCTTAATGTTCCCCCGCCAAAATTGATGATCAATCCTACCGGCGCATTCAATTTTCGCAAGCATTCGCGCAACTGCCGGCAATGCAGCTCGGTAATCGCTTCCGCTGCCATGGTGTAGAGGACCAATTTCCCGAAGCATAAAAAATCGGGGCGAATCCCCGGCCTGCCTTGAGAGCTTTCCGGAACCGCCTCCGCAGGGCAGGTTTGTTTGTAGAGAATGCGCTTTTGGTCGAACTCCTTTTGCAACGCTTCCCGGTAAACATTCTCAGCAAAGCCGGGGCCGATCTTTTCATAAACGAGCTTTGCCGCCCGGGCGATTAAAAAGGTCTGCGCTTCTAAAATTCTTTTGCGGTGATCTTGCACGGTATCGACTCTTACCATCACTTACCCTCTCTAAGATTCTGCTGCTGGAGAGTAACGCAAGTGAAATGCCAGGTGAAAAACCTTAATTTTCAAGGGGTGGGAAACAGGGAGTTGGCGGATTTCGCCAACAGCGGGGGGTTTTACGCCAGAGGGTAACTTGACAATGTCACATTTAACCGCAGAGGCCGCAAAGAACGCTGAGAAATATAGTTTTTTTTATAAATATCTCTCTGCGAACTCCGCGTTCTCTGCGGTAAAACCTGAAATGTGACATTGTCGAAGTAAGTGAAAAGTGCAAAGCGAAAAGTGAAAAATGCCAAAGCTTGCCCTGAGCTTGACGAAGGGTGAAAAGTGCAAAGTGAAAAATGCGAATTTGAGCCGCGCCGGGAATATCTCTGCCAACGTGGATGTATATCCACTAGTACTCCCCGGCAGAGAAAGTCCGTCGATCCTCGTGCCGTATCCCGGCAAAT